>JBKPOZ010000208.1:0-40124 GCA_046733355.1 Pseudomonadota bacterium
GGCCGAGAATTCGCCCGGGTAAGGCATCTACATCAAAGTAGTTCAAGACAAAAATTCCGTCGCGCTTCAAGGAACCGTGAATGTTCGCGAGTGCACCGAGTGGATCACGCCAACATCCGATTCCGCCAAAATTACAGATCACATCATAGTGCAGGCTTGGCAGTTTACACTCCTCGATATAGCCTACATCTACTTCCAAACCGTGCCGCTTGCGCGCGATCTCCGCAAATTTCGTAGAAAGGTCAAGCCCGCGCACACGGAAGCCAAATGATCTTGCCGGGTTCAGGAAAGAGCCGGTCGCGCTTCCGATCTCAAGCAAATCCCCGGGCGGACTCTTGAACTTGGCTATCCGTTTAAGCCTCAGCGCAGCCGTTTTCCTGTAACTCTCGTCCCAAGAAAAGTAATCAGGATAGCCCAGGAGTTCATTCAACCGGCTTCCTGCTGGATCGTCTGTAATAAACGTATCTGACGAAAAGTAGGCGCCCAAACAATCTCTCGACATTCTGGGATTCTGGTAGATCAGGCCACAATTTCTGCATCGTGAGAAACTGAGCGGTGCATGACGCACAGGCTTTTCAAATACTGTCGACTTGTCGGCGCTGAGGCACACAGGGCACAAGTCTATGTTCTCAAACCGAAACTGCACAGCAGAGTGGGTGTTCACAGGATGCACTCTACCCTGACCTAACATACGTCGGACCATACTGGGGTACGGGTGACCCTACCCAATCGCGTCTGAGCACGCAAGAGGGCGCGCCGTTTCTCCGAAGATGAAGCTGTAACACTGGCTTCCGAGTATGGGCCGCGATACACACCGGCTGCCAGCGCCTGGCGTTTCACATTTTTACTGGCCTTTTGCGTGTTGCTTGGACTAAATTCACGCCGGGCGGCAGTGGGCGCCAATCTACATCCTCGATGCTGGCGTAATTGGCACGTAGTGGGGCTCTTATAGCAAGAAACCTAAGCTCGATGCATCATCAACGTATTCTTGCGCTTGACGGCTTGCGAGGCTGGGCCGCCTTAAGTGTGGCGTTGCCGCACTATCTGATTATGCAGGGCTGGCACGCCCGCACCTGGGAGCCAATCGCCATTGTTGGCGTCGAAATATTCTTTGTATTAAGCGGATTCGTGCTCGCTCCACAAATCCTTTATGGCCTGTCGGCCAACACGCAGGTTCGACTTCCCGTATTTTTCATGCGCCGATGGATGCGCACTCTGCCGCCATACATTCTGGCGCTATTTGTTATGGCGATACTGAGCGGGCATCTCTTTGATGTTAGCTTCTTTCAACATCTATTTTTCGTTCAAAATTTCTTTTCCATCGATGACAAAGGCGATTTCTTCATGCCCGCCTGGAGCCTAGCGGTAGAAGAGTGGTTCTATGTCGTGTTTCCGCTTTATCTCGTCATTATGAAACGCGTAGGCCGCGATATCACCTCGTCCGCACTTTGGTTTATCTTTATTTTCTTCCTCGCAAAGGTCCTGGCTTGGTGGACCTACCCGGACTGGTTCACCACGGCGCGACGGCTCGTGATTTTTCGCCTGGACTCGATCTGTTTCGGATTTCTGCTGTTTCTTGCAATAACGCGACGCGAGCGGATGACGCACGCTTTCACGTTATTCAGCGCAGGAGCCCTGATTACTTCCACCCTGGCGCTAATCGTTATTTTCAAGTTTATCGAAGCGGGATCGCGAGGATTGCCCGAATTTATTTTCCTTTACATAGCGTCTGCCTTCGGCGCCTCTCTAATTGCGCTGTCACTGTCATGCGAGCAGGCGATCAGGACATCTCAAGCACTCAGCTGGTCGGCAGCCTGGCTGGGCCGGCTCTCGTATGACGCTTATCTGTTTCATATGCCATTGATCATAGCCATGCTCGCCCTGGGTACAGGCATTCTTGCCAGTTTTGCCGGATATCTTTTCCTGCTGATTGCAATATGCGTTGCCATCTACTTGTATTTCGAGCGGCCGATCCTAGCTGCCCGCCCGCAATATCTGGCAGCGTCAGCAGAGGCGGCCGCCGTTGCCAAACTCATAACAGCTGATGCAAAAAGGGGAAAGCAGTCACTCTTTGCAGCCTGCGGCCTCGTTCTCTTTAATATTGTTCTTATGTCTTTTCTCGGCGAGCGTTTGGTTACGAACCCTCGGTTCTACTTTTTCTATTACCTTTCCGACGTCCTTTTTCTTCTAGCGGCAGGGTTCCTCGTATTATCCGCGATGCTGCACAACAGAACCAAACATCGCATCGTCACTCGCGCCGCCATGATCGCCAGCGGTATGCTCGTGAGCCTGGTTATTACCGATCAATACATTCTGAATTTCCGGTACGACACGTCCGGGCCGGGGGGCTTTCTCGTCACGCACGCCAATTGGACTCGAACATTTGTAAAGAACAATTCGTCTGGCTTTTGGGAACGTGAAATATCAGCAGAACAACTGGCGGCAAATGATGGGTTTACCATTGCCGCTACCGGCACATCATTCACGTGGGGCCAGGGCGTGAGGGGCGCCGAACATCGCTTTACAAGAGTTCTGGAAAATCATTTTCGAGAAGACGGTTTCCCAGCAACGGTTCTGAATTTCACGCCCGCAGCACCATCTCAGGCAATCGCGGCCATGGGTAAGTTCCGTCCGAAAGTCGTTCTCCTGTGCTATACGCTTGCTGATGTCGACGGAACGGGCTTTGTCAACATCGGCCAATTCCGCCCGCCTAGCGGGTTGCGCAGAATATCGGTGTTCAATCCGACCCTGAACATTTTGGATTGGAAGCTTTTTACATCTCAGCAGTATCAGCTTTTCGCTTTGGCTTTCTACGTTGATAAAGTTTTGTCCTATACGAATGAGACATCTTTCACTAAACACCTGGAAGGCATTACCGCGAAAGCGGACGAGATCCGGGCTATGGGGGCAAAGGCCGTGTATGTTTTGCTGCCATACCCTCACATGTGGCGACCTTTCGCACCAGTGGCGCGTGAAGCCGCGCGCAAGAAACTTGCAGAGGGGTTGAAGGACGCCGGCATTATATTAATCGATCTGGATAAGATTGCAGACGGGCTTACGCTTCGCGATTACGAAGTCAATGCAATGGATTCGCACCCAAATGAAAAAATACACGCCTTGATAGGACGCAAGCTGCATGAGGACTTGCTACCCGTGTTAGCCGAAATGAATCTGATCAAGTCCGCCTCGATGCGGCCGCACGAACAGGAGTGAAGACGAGCGTTGCAGCTGTGATTAAAAAGCTACTGAGGCTAGGTCGTAAGTTCGGACAATCCATAAGGCTCGTTCCGACAACGACCTCACAGCTCTTTAAGAGCTACGATCAAAAAAGACTGTAAATGAATGGCGAGGCCATTTGTGAGCCCTCGCTCGCCATAAAAATACCGAATAGTAACGATTGCGCCGCCATGGATACGAGCCAATATCTCTTGCTCACGTTTAGAAATGCTAAAAGCTCACGCGTTATCGACATAATCCACCCCCCACACACAGGCCAACTCGGTATCGAGTGTCCCCGCTCTCAAAGGAAATAATAAATTTGGCGGAAATGCGGCCTGCCGGTGCGTCCCGCCTTATGGTGCACATCTTGATTGGATTTTTATGCCATCCTTTCGGATGTGTGAGCAGCGGACCCAAGCAGTGCTTGCGACAAAGGACTGCCCTTTGACGACCCTGGTTGTGCTGCAACCAAGTTATCTGCCTTGGCTGGGCTATTTCGATCAGATGCGAAAAGCAGATGTATTTGTTTGGTACGATAACGTTCAGTTTGACAAGAATGGGTGGCGAAATCGGAACCGTATAAAGGGGCCAAGAGGTGCTCAGTGGCTGAGCGTTCCGGTCTTCCACAAGCACCTCGGACGCCAAGCGCTCACCGCAATCAGAATTGATAATACTAAGTCCTGGCGGCGCAAGCACTTGCACTCTATCGAGCAATACTATGCCCGTGCGCCTTTTGTACGACGGATTCTCCCAAGGCTAGAGGACATCCTCAACCAACCCTGGGAGCATCTTGTCGACTTGAATATAGCAGCTGCAGACTGGCTCGCCGCCGAACTGCACATTGAAACGCCTAGGTATAAGGCCTCCCAAATTGGGATCGAGGGCGAACGAAACCAGCGGTTGCTTAACTTCTGCCATCACTTTCAGGCGACACGGTATCTTTCAGGGGATGCCGCCCGCGAGTATCTGGATGTATCACAATTTCTTGCCGCCGGTATAGAGGTCAGTTGGCACTCCTATGATCATCCGACGTACCCACAACTGCACGGCGAATTTATCCCATATCTTTCAGTAATCGATCTGTTGCTGAACGTGGGACCCAAGGCTGATAGAATTCTTTCAACTTAGAATGCACTTGGGTAGCGCATTGATTTTGCCCTGCCAGCGCATTTGACTCCGCCTTGCTTGTTGCCTAACACCGCCCAAGCAAACAGGCGCTCGGGGTTTCCATACTCGTTGCCAGCAGTGTAACTGTGCTCCACACAAAGGGGAGGCGGCGTGCGGACAATCTTGGTGACCGGGGGTGCCGGTTTCATTGGTTCCAATCTGGTCGACTATCTGCTGGAGCACTACCCCGAAGATCGCGTCATCGTTCTTGACGCCCTGACCTATGCCGGGTCAATGGATAACCTGCCGCTAAGCACATTTTGGGGGGAGAATCCGCGGCTTCAGTTCTGGTATGGGAATGTCTGCAACGTCGCGCTAGTCGAGGCGCTCGTACAGGAAGCAGACGTTGTCATTCATCTCGCGGCCGAAACTCACGTAACACGCTCGATCTACGACAGTCTCCTGTTCTTTCAGACGGACGTGATTGGCACGCAGACCATAGCGAATGCCATCTTGAAGGCGCGAGGCAAGGTCAAGCGTTTTCTTCATATCTCCAGTTCTGAGGTCTATGGCACGGCCCAATATGAGAAAATGAATGAGTGTCATCCACTCGCGCCAAAGAGTCCGTATGCTAGCGCAAAATGTGGCGCAGATCGCCTCGTATATTCCTATTGGGCGACTTACGCGATACCGGTGGTCATTGTGAGACCATTCAACAACTACGGACCGCGGCAGCATCTCGAGAAGGTCGTGCCACGATTCATTACCAGCGTGCTGCTAAATGAGCCATTGACGGTGCATGGCACAGGAGAGTCAGCGCGTGACTTTCTCTATGTCGAGGATACCTGCCGAGCAATCGACATGCTGATGTCGGCTGCCGCCGAGCTTGTGGAAGGGGAGGCCTTCAATCTGGCTTCGGGTGAGCATCGGAGCATTCAAGCAATCGCCGAAGATGTGGTCGACATCATGAAGTATAACCGGGAGTGCATCCATTTTATTGGAGAACGGCCCGGTCAGGTGCTCCGTCATACGGGTGACTGGTCAAAGATGAATAAAACACTTGACTGGGCGCCCCGTATTTCCTGGGCAGAGGGACTGAGACGCACCGTCAAATGGTACGAGGATAATCGCCCTTCCTGGTCCAAACATGTCTATATGAGACGGATTGCCATTATGACGCTTAGCGGCAAGACAGAATATCACTGAGCGCTGATAAGCTAATTTGAGCCGCGCGCTAGCTCTGCGGTCGTCACAGGCTGGAGCGCAACTCGGAACCGATTGTATGATCCCAGTTCGGGCCGGGGTAAAATTCTCAACGCGAAGCTCCGCGGACCTATTTAGTTTGTGGCGCCGCAATAAAATGTTCGCCCTCCAATTGTTGACGTTTCTGATTGCCTCCTCAGGAGCCTTCTTGCCACGCAACGATATGTTGCTCATCGGAAACGATGGTGAGTTTACGCGAAACACCGCTATACAATTTTTACGTTTGGGTAGCCTGTTTCCTGGCCTCTCGATGGCGCCATTTGAGGGGATGGGCACTCTGTTCTCCTTGAATCCGATGATATCGCCCAGTTTGCTTCCTATCGCCCTGTTCAGGAATGCGTTCGGGGTTTGGCTTGGGTTTATGGTCTGCGCAGGACTGGTTTTTGCTTCGACTTTTATGCTCGGGCGCGCGTTGGGGCTGGATCGGCGGGTTTCGATGCTCGCTGCCTGGATCCTTCCACCGCTTTGCCTCCCTTATCAGTCTTGGCTGAATTTGTATTTGACTTTTAATCTCAATCCTCTCGCTGGGGATTGTGTCTCATTCGCGATGCTAGGCATAGCTCTTCTTGCGCGGGGATACTCAACTCCCTCGCCCCATTGGGAAGGCCTTGGACTCGCTCTTGTCGTTATCTGGTTCTTCATCGCTAACCCACTCTGGCTTATGCTTGTGCTGCCAAGCGTGGCCTGCGTGAGCATTGGCATCATGGCCAGCCATGTGCGTGAGCGCGATTTCCTGCGCAGAAGCGCCTTTATCCTGCTCCCTTCCGTTTTTTTTGTCGCGTTTGGCGGGACTCCTTATCTCCTTGGACTTTACCGCGACACTGCGGTGGCATTTTTCCCTCAGGAGATGAATCAAGCCATTGTGCACTCCTGGCGAATGTGCAGCATTGCGACGGCATGGGGGACAATTGATCCTATCGGCTTCCTATGGTTTGGCTCCGCGGTGACCGGACTTGCTCTCGCGATATGGACCGGGGACGGCATGCTACGCCGGGTTGCACAATCAATCATTGCCGCAATTCTGATACTCGTCGGCTATATTGTGATCTATTTCATCTCGTCGTCATGGGTCCTGCCTTACCCGATATACTTCGAATTCTTCCTTTGGCCGTTCTATGCTCTCTTCGCAGCGTATGCCGCTGTGAGTTTGCTTAGGTATACAGGGACCCGATTTACCCTCAATCAACCGGCGTGGTTGCGAAATCCTGCGTTAAGCAGTTCACCCTTATGGCTGTTACTGGGCGCAGGGTTGGCTGTGCTACTGGCAAACAATCCTTTTAGCCTAGCGGAGCCTCTCTACCGCTCTCCGCAGGACACGGCGATCACCCGCATTCTGCAAACCGAAATTGGCCTCGCTCCTGATACTAAGTTCGAGGGTTATGTAGCTACTCTCACCGGGTTTGAGGGACCAGAAGGCCCGCGCACAGACTGGTTTGCTTTGTTGCCCGAAACAAATGAAGCATTTCTTGCATTCGCCAACACGCATCGCCTGGTTTATCTGTGGCGATACGCGATCCCTACCGTCGAGGCATACTCGCATGCCATCGAGCCGACCACGTACGCCGTTATTAGTCGACTTTTAGATCGTCCTGATGACGGCCAAGTGAGGGGCGTTACGATTGTCACGCAGCCGGATTTTCGACTTTTGCAGAGCATGGGCGTGCGGTTTATGATAACTGATTATTATTTGCCGGCACCTGCTCGACTAAGAACCCACCTCGTGAGTCAGCGAGTGTCCCATTTCCTGTACGAATTGCCCGAAGCAAACATCGGGAATTACTCTCCAACTCAAATCGTGCAAGCAAGAAATGCTACCGATCTTTTAACTCAAATAGCTGATCGACGTTTGGACTTTCGTAAAGTCGCGGTTCTAGACGGACCGCTTGATCGCACCCTGCAGCCCACCGAACGCAGCAGCTCCAACATTGTCCGTGGCGGCTGGCGCATCCAGGCATCAAGCCGGGGCACATCAATGCTGCTGCTGCCTCTGCATTTCAGCAATTGCCTATTCGTAACGGACACGCACGGCCATGGTGGGGAAGTCATTGAAGTGCGGCGCGCCAACCTGATCAATACTGCCATCGTATTCGAAGGCACGATCGACGTGACTCTCGAGCTGCGGGTTTCTCCGTTCTGGCATCCTTATTGCCGGTTGCGCGATGAACACGAGATGAAGGAATTTGGTCTGTCAAAAATACCTCGAAACATTATGTCAGAAGACGCTCACCGATCGGAGCGCATTGAAGGCCGGTTTAGATGAGCACGGGCCGTTCGGCTAGCGAGAGCGTGGCAGTGCGGATTCAGGGAAGTGTTCGATCAGATATTCGGAGCCGCGCGACGTGAGATGGCTCGTGTCCCATGCGACGATACTACCCACCGTGTTGTCTGCGCGGGTCAGACAGCCTGCTTCATTGCAGAGGATAGCAATAGGCGAAACATACTTGACCCCCAACTCATTCACATATCGAGCCATGCGAGCATCGACTTCGGATGCCGGTCGGAAGTGAGCCATCGGGTACGATCCATTTGCCATCATCCGTTGCGGCGGAAGCCCAATCGCGGAAGGTGGCATTTGCTCGTACAGCAATGTAGGAACCGGCTTCGGCCAGATTGGCACGGGTCCAACGATGACGATCTCCGAAATCCCGACCTGACGAAGTTTTTCAATCGCGTGTCCAAGCCGAGTCTTGTTCACATCCTCCGTAAACGTTGGCCAGGTTGCTGCCAAAATGGCACGGCGCGGGCGCAGCAAAGCTGCTTGTGAGAGTGCCAAATTGCTAATGGCTTCACAGTACGGTCTCTCCTGCAAACCCACGCCCAGAATGGGCGGGCATACACTCGAATTGAATTGCGCAATCCGAAATTGCGGCGCTTTGCTCTTCATCCCTGGATAGAGATGGGCGGCGTGAGAATCGCCCAATAAGAGTAACAATGGCCTGCCATCGTCGGGCTCTGCGCACTGCTCAAATTTTGAGGGGTCCTCCTGATCGGTCAGGAAACACTGGTGAACGCGATATGGACCGGAAAAGTCATAGCTGAATGTCGCAAGTCTGCGTGCGAATTCTGGGTACCGAAATGCAAAACCATGTGCAGCATACGTAGCCAACCCCGCGACGGCTAATGCTCCCATGAACGGGGCCAATACGCTCACAGCAATCTCACGGTACGTTCCGAAGCGGAAAGGTTTTTCGACTATTTCAAAGGTCGCCCAAGCCAAAAAGATACTGACCAGGACTAGAAGCAACCGAGTTTGCACCGATGACGACTGGTCCAAAATGCGTGTATACGCAAGAAGAGGCCAATGCCAAAGATAAAGGGGGTAGCTGATCAAGCCTATCCAAACCATCGACCGGCTGGATAGAACCACGTTATTGAACCATGCGCTTGGTGCCGAAATGAGCAAGCATGTGCCCACAACGGGCACCAATGCCCACCAACCTGGAAATGGCTTCCCCTCGAGGAGAAAAATTGCTGAAGCTATTAAGAGGACGCCGAGCCACGACCTGGTATTCGGCGTTGCTATCATATGAAATATGCGACTGCATAAACGAGGGACAAATTGCGTAAAAATTCCGGCGCACTTCATAACCGTGAGTGTGGGTACAGCAAGCGCGCATCCCGCCATCAGTTCCCAGAATCGGCTGAATGGGGAGTAAAATGCAGCAGTGAGGTCATTCTGCTGCACCAGGAATATGTTCATCAGGAATGATGCACCCGCTAGCACAGCTACGATTTGCGTCACGCGATGTTTCTTGGCTAGCAGCCAGATCAATGCGGGCCAAACCAGATAGAACTGCTCCTCAATACCGAGCGACCAAAGGTGCAGCAGCGGCTTGGTTTCCGCCGCCGCATCGAAATATCCAGATTCGCTCCAGAGTGCGAGATTCGAAATAAATCCCGCTCCCGTCGCAATATGCTTTCCGAGCTGGGCGTAATCGTTGGGCAGCAGTACGACCCAGCCTGCTATCCAAGTAGCCGCAAGCACAACGACGAGTGCTGGAAAAATACGTCGGATCCGTCGTACATAAAAGGCGTGGAAGCTAAAGCTCTGGGTGTTGATATCTCGCAAAATGATAGAAGTAATCAGATATCCAGAGATTACAAAGAATAAATCCACTCCGACAAATCCGCTCTTCACTAAAGACGGAAAAGCATGGAAGCCAATGACGGAGAGGATCGCGACTGCTCGCAACCCGTCGAGATCAGGCCTATAGCCGCTGTCCGCGACACATCTGTCAAGCGATTGGGTCGGTGGCGCTGGTCGTGGTACAGACCACTCGAAGCGCAGCGGCTGCCACGCACCGCTGCGGAGCGCGCTGTTTACCCCGATTGTCATAGCCCCCTGCCCCTGTCGCCTATTGTCTAGGCATAATCAGGTCGCAAGAACAGCGTGACTCTGCGTCGGAAATGCGGCTGCTCGTATTCGAACCAGCGCAGCGCACACCGAAAGTCGCGGATGTCCCCCGCAGGCTTTCGCTCGAATTCGTGCAGGTTGGGGTCGTTCACATGATAGCAGGGTAATTGGCCTGCAGTCGCCCGTGACGATCAAATGCGCAGGGCGAACGCTCTTATTCGGCCGCAATCTGCCGCGCAGCGAGTTCTTCCGCGCTGGGCGGCTTGGGATGGCCCGCGACGAGGCGTCCGGTCCAGTTGTTCAGCCGGTCGATTCAGTTGTAGTAGGAATATTGCGGCGAGCGGCGGATTAGGAGACCGTCGCGGATCTCTTCCACGAATTCCTGTTGCGCCCAGCCGTTGCAGTTCTTGCAGAACGGCACCTTATCCCACTGCTCGGTCTCGTGATAGTAGCGCACCTTTGCGAATTCCTCGCCCTGCCACACCGCTTTCGCACCCTCGGTGAAGACGTTCTCCACGTTGGTCATCTTGAAGCCACCGATGGAGGAGATGGTCACGGTCCCATCGTTGTGCACCGGCATGGTCTCATAGATTGCCAGGCAAGGCACGCGCTTTCCGGCGGCACCATGCCCGGATAGGTGCCGTTCTCGAAGATGAGCCCGATGTGCACGCAATCGACGATGCCCGCCCAGCGCTCGACAAACGCCTCCCCCTCGTGACCATTGCCGTCCTGCTGTGAACGCAGGCTGGAAGTGCTAACGTTGGCAGCACCTGAAAAACACAGAGCGGTAACTAGCCTGATCAGTGAGCATTATCTTCCATGTCACTCCATCGAGCCCCCAATGCAGGCAGTCCTCATTTTGCATTGTCACGATTCGCTGCCGTTACACCAGAAACGTAATGGGACATGGCCCTGGCTCAGCCGTGGCGCTCAAGCCGGTGGAATGGCTACTTCGGTCGAGGCGAATAATAAATTGTTAGAAAGAGCGTGATCGGAGCGCCTCCGAAACATACTCCATGCAGATCAAGCTTGTCCGGGCCGCCGCTGACCTTGGCGGGCCAGAGTTGACCCATGCCGGATGGCCATATTTGCCTAACTCGAGTTTCCCCCGGGCCGAGCCAGATCATGGCGTCGGGTTGGCCGACAACGCCGCTGCCGATCATGAACCAGGAAAGATGATTGTTACGCTCGTCTCGGCCTCTGGCGTCTTGAAGCTTCAGCAACTCGTAACCAACGACGGTAATTGGCACGTCTTCGAAAGGGGTAACGAAGGATTCCGCTGGGTTAGTCCGCCCGGTTATTTTCCATTTATCCCACATATCGGTGCCGACGCAGGGGCCCTCGAACTTCCAAGTGGCTGAACAGACAAGCCTTAGCGTACTCGGCACCGTAATGCTTGCGGCATTGCAGCCTTGCATGCTTTCGGCATGTAGCGTTGTCATGGAGAGGGCTGCGCAGGTGGTAAAACCCGCAAGCACACCAATGCGGCGCCTTATCGCCAATGAAATTCGCACGGCTTATTCGGCCGCGATCTGCCGTGCGATGAGCTCTTCGGCGCTGGGCGGCTTGGGATGGCCGGCCACCAGGCGCCCAGTCCAGTTGTTCAGCCGGTCGATGCGATTGTAGTAGGAATACTGCGGGGAGCGGCGGATCAGAAGACCATCGCGGATCTCTTCCACGAATTCCTGCTGCGCCCAGCCGTTGCAGTCCTTGCAGAACGGCACTTTGTCCCACTGCTCGGTCTCGTGATAATAGCGCACCTTGGCGAAGGCCTCGCCTTGCCACACCGCTTTCACGCCCTCGGTGAACACGTTGCCCACATTGGTCATCTTGAAGCCGTCGAGGCAGCAGATGGTCACGGTGCCGTCATTGTGTACAGGCATGGTCTGATAAATCGCGGGGCACGGCACGCGCTTGGTCGGCGGCACCATCTGGGGATACGTGCCGTTCTCGAAGATGAGACCGATGCGCACGCAGTCGACAATACCCGCCCAGCGCTCGACAAATGCCTCCTCCTCGTGCGCATTGCCGTCCTGCTTGGTCATAGTCACGCCAATGCGCGGCAGCGTCTTCTCGCCGCGCGCGGCAATGAGGCGGAAGATCGCCGCCTCGATCTTCTCGATCTTGTCGACGCCGCGGATCTTTTTGAGCGTCTCACGGGTCACCCCTTCGAGGCTGAAGAACACGGAGTCGACTTCGGTATCAACGAAGAATTTTGCCAAATCCTCGCTCAGCGTCAGACCATTGGTATTGAACGCGATGGTCATGCCGCGCGATTTCATGTCGGCAAGGCGCGCGCGCAGGTCGGGAATGAGCAGCGGCTCGCCATACATCGAGGGCTGCACCAGCGGCTGCGCCGCCATCATCTCGTCGAGCACGCGCCGGGCATTGTCGGCGTTCATGATCCCTTTGACGGAATCGATCGCGTCCTCGTCCTCCGAGCCCCAGACCGGGCACATGGGGCAGCGCAGATTGCACTTCGTTGCAAAATCCATGAGCGCCCGCTCGGGCAGCTCGCTGATGGGGCGCGGCTTCCAGCCCAGGCTGGGATCGACCCAAGGTGCGCTCGACCAGTCCTTGACCATGTTAACCGCCCCGCCCGCTCGCCGGCCAGCCCCGCCGACTCGCCTGATTTTGCAAGATGCTGATCGGCCACGTGTTTTTTCGAAAGCACCGGGCCGTCGCGCCTCTATACATGCATCGCGCCGGCGCTTCAAGCAAAAGGCCGCAGGCGCCGCCGGTCATGGCCGGGCTCGTCCCGGCCATCCACGTCTTCATTGCGGCGGGAAAAGGGTGGATGCCCGGAACAAGTCCGGGCATGACGATGAGCGGTTGTCAGGGCCGCGGGGTTCGGTGTAGCTCTGCCGCGCGGGAAATGGGCGCTGCGGCAACATGAAGTTCGCGCAAATCTTCATCGATCAGTTTGAAAACAACACGAATGGCGTGGTCGCTCTGCACGATATCATGCGCGTCGGTCCCGGCGCGCGCATCTACAAATCCACGATCGCCGGCCCCCTTTATATCAGCAAGAACACGCAGCTGGGCCCCGACGTTGTCTGTGGCAAATACACCGGTATGAACGAGAGCTGCTTTCTCGCGCGAGGCAGCATCGGCTCCTACTGCTCGGTCGGCGCGCGCACGTCGATCAATCCATTCAATCATCCGAGCGACTGGCTCAGCATTCACGAGTTTCAGTACCATGCCAAGGCCTATGACTGGATAGACGAATACCGGGATTTCGATCGGTTGCAGCGAACACCCGATATGTTTGAATCGGTGCGCGTGGGCAACGATGTGTGGTGCGGGCACAACGTCAATATCATGGGCGGGGTGACAGTCGGTGACGGCGCGATCATCGCAGCCGGCGCCGTGGTCACCAAGGACGTGCCACCCTATGCCATCGGCGTGGGCGTCCCCGCGACGGTCAAACGTTTGCGCTTTCCTGAACGCACGATCGAGCGGCTGTTGCGCCTGAAATGGTGGGACCTCGACTTGTCAGAGCTCAGCGGCTTGCCGTTCCGCGACGTTGACCGCTGCCTCGATATGCTGGAAATAATCCGCGCGCGAAAGCCGGCACCCGCCGAAGCGGCGGCGGGCTGAGCGCAATACAAACGTTTGAGAGAGCTCGTGAGCACCACGACTGCACTGTCCCGCAATGCGCCTGCCCGCGGCGGCGTTGCTCATACGACGCTCGCCAATGCACGCTCGGCGCACGATCTGCTCAGCTACGTCAATAGCCACAATCAGGGGGTCGATGCTCATCGGTTGAGGGCGATCGCGATTGTCGGCGCGGGCCCGGAAGGAATGCGGCTCGCCGAAATCTGCCGGCAGCGCGGCATCAAAATCTCCGCACTCGTCGATGACGATCCGAAAAAGGTCGGCGCGTCGGTTGGCGCGAGCCAGGTCGAACCGGGCGATCGCCTGCGGCAGGTCGATCGCGCAACCCCGATTATCATCGCATCGCATCGTGTATTGGAGCCCGTGCAGAAGCTGCGGGCGCTCGGTTTCTCCAAGGTGCTGCCGTTTGCGTTCTTGCAGATCACCGCGCCCGACGTTTTCAAGCCGCACATGTTCTACGACGGCTGGCTCGAGGACCTGTTCGAGCAGCGGGAGCAGTATCGATCGCTGCGCTCCCAGCTGGCAGATGAACGCTCGCGCGAGGTTCTGGATGCGGTGATGCAGTTTCGCCTCAGCGCAGACCCGGTCACGCTCGTCCCGGTGCTGGAAGAGGGACGCTACTACCGGGGTCTTTACCATCCGAATGGCCTGTTCGATCTAAGCGAGAATGAGATCTATGTCGATGCAGGCGCGTATGACGGGGACAGCGTCCGACGGTTCATCGAAAGAGTGCATGGTCGCTACCAACGGATCCTTGCCTTCGAACCCGACCCGAACACTTATGAACGCCTCAAACAGAGCTTTGCCGACGAGCCGCGCGTGCAAGCTTTCAATGCCGGGCTGCATCGACACAAAGCGGTGCTGCGATTCCGCAACGATTCGAGCAGGGGAGCAATCTTCACCGATGAAGGCGAAAGCAGCATCGAGGTGGTTGCGCTCGACGAGGTGCTTGCGGGAGATCCCGCCTCCTACATCAAGATGAATATCGAGGGAGCGGAGATCGATGCGCTACACGGTGCGCGCAGAACCATAGAGGAATGGCTGCCGAAACTGGCCATTTCGGTGTATCATCGACCAAGCGATTTATGGCGTATCCCGCGGCTCGTTAACGACTTCAGCGCGGCGTATAGTCTATATTTGCGCCAGCACGACGGCGGCGTGATCGAGACGGTCCTGTATGCTCTCCCGCACACCGCTTCCTGAGCTCGACAAGCCCAGCTCCGCTCCGGCAGTGCTCGAGCGGCCGTTCTATTTCATCGTCGTTCTCTGGGGCGAGCGCTTCCGCAACTACCTTGTCGACCTCTGCCTGCCCACGCTGCTGTCGCCCGGCAACCTGCCTGCATTGAAGACGCGCGAGCGCAGCAGGTTTCTTATCTTCACGCGGCCGGAAGATTGGGCTGCTCTGCAGAAGACCCCCGTATTCGGTCTCCTGCAGCAATACGTTGAGCCCATCTACATCGAGATCCCCGCCTGCCCACCGGGGGTGAGCGGCTGCGTGCACATGGGCATCGGCCACCGCCGCGGCTGCGAAATGGCGTATGCGGCCAAGGCGTATCCTTTGGTCCTTACACCCGACTGCATCTTTTCCGACGGCATGATGGTGCGCCTGCAGGAGCTGGCGCTGCAAGGAAACGAGCTGGTGCTGGTCCCAGCGCTTCGCTTTGAGGAAGAAGCACTGTTCGAGCAGCTGGAGCAGGCCGGCATTTCGCCGAGCTGCCGTAACGGCATGGCCGCGCCCATCACGCTCAAGAACCGCGAGCTGGTGCGCATGGCGCTCGCGAGCATGCACAGCGAGACGAAGACATACGAGTGGGACGCGCCATATTTCCACGTAATGCCGTCAGCAGCATGGTGGCGCGTACCGGACGAGGACGGGATTGTGGTGCATTCCCTCAGCTGGGCTCCCCTGCTCTTCGATTTTTCTGCGGTACCCGAGCACGACACGTCGACCTTCGACGAGTGGACGTTCGACGGCGACTACATCCACCGCAATTTGGGTAACATCAAACGGGTTCACCTTGTGCTGGATTCAGACGAAATTTTCATCGCCAGCTGGGGGCCATCACCGGACCGACCGCACAAACTGTCGCCAATCCCGAAGCTGGCACGCCCTCTCGTTGGCGGTTATTACAAAAGGCAAAGGTTCAAGGCTGCTTTCTTCAACGGGATCTTTGACCCGTTCAAGCAACAGATATTCTTCAGTGCCGCTTGCTGGCACACAAAGCCGCTTACCTCAAAATGGGCGGATGTCGAGCAGAGGGCCTTAAGAGCATTGCGCAGTTGTGTTGAAGCTCCCAAAGAAAGAATCGTCGAATTAACGAATCCCGGCAATCCGAATCTGCTCGAAGACGATCGATGGGCGAAAGTTATTACAGCAACTGACTGGGTTATTTACCACACTACACATTTCATAATGACCTATATTGCATCCAATATCATTGAGTGCCTCCGCGGCCCACCGGCTGTGGCCCGTCATCTCTGGGTGCACCGAGAAGCGATCAAGCCGCGCATCCGCCAGGTTAGGGAGGGAAATCGTGAAGTTGTGCACTGGCTCAAATGGCGCATGCGCGAAATTATCTACAGACTTGTGGGCCGGGTGCCTAAGGGCAAGCCAGCGCGGCCCGGCCGTCCCGGAATGGCTTGACTATATGGCGCACTGAATAGGCAGCTTCCAAGCGAGGCAACGACAGCTTTCGATGCTGGAGCGCCCATTTTATTTCATCTTCGTTCTCTGGGGCGAGCGGTTCCGCGACTACTTCCTTGATTTGTGCCTGCCGACACTGCTGGCGCCAGGCAACCTGCCTTCGCTTGCCACAAAGCAGCGCAGTAAGTTTCTCATCTGCACGCGGCCCGAGGATTGGGAGGCGCTGCGCGGCGCGCCGGCCTTCCAAATGCTTGCGCAGCATGTCGAGCCCGTTTATGTCGAGGTACCCCCCTGCCCGGCCGGGGTGCCCGGCGGCGTGCACATGGGTACCGGCCATCGCCGCGCCTGCGCGCTTGCGCATGCGGCCAAGGCCTATACGTTGGTCCTTACCCCCGACTGCATTTTCTCCGACGGCATGATCGCCCAGGTGCAGGAGCTGGCGCGCGAGGGCGTGCAGCTCGCGCTCGGGCCGGCGCTACGGTTTGCGGAAGAGTCGTTGTTCGGCGAGCTCGAGCGCGCGGGAATCTCGCGGATTGGCCGGAAGGATGCGCCGGTCGCGCTCGAGAACCGTGACCTCGTGCGCATGGCGCTTGCGAGCATGCACAGCGAAACGAAAAGCTACGAGTGGGACGCGCCCTGTTTCCACCCGATCCCCTCCGCAGTCTGCTGGAGAGTTCCCGGCGAGAACGGGATTCTCGTGCATTCATTAAGCTGGGCGCCCGTCCTGTTCGATTACGCCGCCGTGCCGGAGCACGACGCATCGACCTTTGACCATTGGACGCTCGACGGCGATTACATCTACAAAAATCTGGGAAACATAAAGCGCATCCATCTGGTGCTCGATTCCGACGAGATGTTCATGGCGAGCTGGGCGCCGGCGGCCGAAAATGCCCGCGACCTGTCGCCGCAAAAGTTATTGGAGCGGCCCATCGTAGGCGAGCTCGTCAAGCGGCACCGGTTCGCCGAGGCATTCTACAAAGGCTATTCGGACCCTGCGAAGCCCGATCCGTTCCTCTTCGATCCGCTGAAGCAGCAGATTTTTTTCCGCCCCGCCAGATGGCATTCAGAACCAGTCACTCCGGCCTGGGATGCGGTCGAGCGGCGCGCGCTGCGAACGCTTTATTCCTGCGTCGCGCCGCCCGGAGATGCGCGTATTTGCGCGGCTTTGCCGCCCCACAACCAGACGGCATATGTCGTCCGGGGTGCATTCGTTCGGCCTCTCGTCAAACTACTTTGCTCTCTGGGTTTAACCGCCGTGCGCGTGCGCGATGTCTTCCGGCATTTCTGGATTCATCGCGAGGCGCTCGTGCCCAGGCTGCGCCAGGTGATGGCGGGCGACCGGGAGGTGATCCGCTGGCTGACATGGCGCGCGCGTGAGCTTGCCTACTATCTCACGGGGCGTACAGCTCCGGGCAAACCGCCGAGGCCGAACCGGTGACGGAGCTCTCGGAAAACCGCGCAGCTGGGCAGCCGCCTGCGTCCGCGGGCCGTGCGCTGGAGCGGCCGTTTTATTTCATCCTCGTGGTCTGGGGGGAGCGCTTCCGCAACTATTTCCTCGACCTCGGCCTGCCTTCGCTCCTCTCACCCAAGAACCTGCCCGCGCTGCGCACGACTCCGCGCAGCAAGTTTCTCATCTGCACGCCGCCGGAAGACTGGGCGGCGCTCAAGGCCGCGCCGGTGTTCCGGCTGCTCGAGCAATACGTCGACGTGGAGCACATCGATATTCCCGCCTGCCCGCCCGGGGTGAGCGGCTGCGTGCACATGGGCATCGGCCATCGCCGCGGCTGCGAGCTCGCATATCGCGACAAGGCCTACCCGTTCGTGCTCACGCCGGACTGCCTGTTCTCCGACGGCACCGTTGCGCGCCTGCAGGAGCTCGCGCTCCAAGGTGTCGAGCTCGCGCTGGTGCCGGCACTGCGTTTTGCCGAGGAGCCGCTATTTGCCGAGCTGCAGCGGGCAGGCATCGCTCCGCACGGCCGCAACGGCATGGCCGAGCCTGTTACGCTCAAAAGCCGCGAGCTCGTGCGCATGGCGCTCAATAGCCTGCACAGCGAGACCAAAAGCTACGAGTGGGACGCGCCTTATTTCCACCCGCTGCCTTCAGCCGCGTGGTGGCGCGTGCCGGGAGAGGACGGCATCGTGGTGCATTGCCTGAGCTGGGCCGCGCCGCTGTTCGATCTCGCCGCCGTGCCTGAGCACGACACCTCGACATTCGACGAGTGGACCTATGACGGCGATTACATCTATCGCAACCTCGGCAATATCAAACGCATCCACCTCGTGCGCGATTCCGACGAGATCTTCTTCGTGAGCTGGGCGCCACTTACGGACAAGCCTTACGACTTGACGCCGCGCCCCGCGCTGCAGATGCCGGTGCTGGGAAATTTCCTGAAAAAACAGCGCTTCAACGCCGCCTTCTACAGCGGCATGCACGATCCCATAAAGCAGCGCATCTTCTTTGCCCCGGCGCGCTGGCACGCCAGGCCGCTCAATGAGAAATGGACGGAGGTCGAGGCGCGCGCCCTCGATACGATGTTGAGCTGCGTCGCCCCGCCGCGCGACGGTAACCCGGATGAGCGAAGCGATATCCGGGTATCGGCCCCGCATGTCGCTGACGCTCATGCGGGCTACGGCATGCGCGGCGCCAAGCACGCGCTGACATTCGCGTTCTACAAGAAGCTCGTGGTGCCCATGTTCCGCGCGGCCGGGGTGGCGCAGAATCTGTGGGTGCACCGCGAGGCGATCATCCCGCGCCTGCGACAGATGGCGCGCGGTGATCCCGCCGTGCTGCGCTGGGTGCAGTGGCGCATCCGCCAGCTCGCCTACCGGCTTGTCGGCCGCACGCTCTACGAGCCGCGCCCGCCCCGACCCGGCCGCTAGCAATCAGGGGATCACCTCGCTTCATCCAGCGAGCGGCGGGTCTAGCGGCGCACGCGCGGTTTAGGTTCGACTGTGGCGCGCAGGTCACAGACATTTGCACGCACAAGGCGTATTGAGAATGCTGGTCTGCGGGCAAGCGGCGGACCAAGTCATCGGGGGGATTTGGCATGCCTCCATGACCTGCCCGCATTGCGCCGATTTCCACCTCAACACCTTTCCCGAACTGAAGAAGCGATACATCGATACCGGTAAGCTTCGCTTCATCTTTCGCGAGTTTGCTCAGGATCCGCTCGCCATCGCCGCTTCGACGCTGGCCCGCTGCGCAGGCAAGGCCAATTATTTCCGGACCATCGAAACTTTGTTTGCAAAGCAAAGAGAATGGATCGTGCAAGAGCCGTTGCCGAAGCTGCTGGGCATCGTCAGTCAATTCGGCTTCACCCGCGAGAGCTTTGACGCATGCCTCGCAAATCAGCAGATCATTGCCGGCATAGAGGCGTCGCGTGCCCGCGCCGCTGCCAAGTTCAACGTCAACGCCACACCAACTTTCTTCATCAATGGCGTGCCGTTTCGCGTGCCATAAGTCTTGAGGAAATTGAGAGCGAGTTACCGGCGCTGTCACCAAGGTGAAAGGCCCGGCTCGAACAGCGCACAACCTGAGAGGCTCAGCGCTCGCGCGTGGCCGCAGAAGACCGCCTTTGATGCCGACCTTCCCACACATCCATTGACTCGCCGGTGATCTGGTGGCGCACGCGCCAGCGCACCCGGTTCCAGGCGGCACGGTCGCCGCGCAGCATGTCAAGAAAACGGCGCGCGATGACTTTGCGGTTCGGCCAGAACGAGCAAATGATCGGGACAAAGCGGAAGTAGAGGAAATAGGCGAGCTTCCACATGGCGCTGCCGCCGTGCCGCATGCGCTCGATGATGCGTGCTGCATGCGCTTCCACCGCGCGCCATTCCGCTTCCGTGCTGTTGGCGCCACGAAAGCGCACCCGCTGCCGGAACTGCGCCTCTTTGAGCCAGGCGGGCGCCTGCTGGTAGAGGAAATGATGCGCGCCGACGATCTTAAGTCCCGTGCGCAGAAACGGAATGCGATAAAGCGCGAGCGGCGCCAAGGAATAATGCTGGCTTGCTTCCGGAGTAAAGCTGATGAAGAGCAGCTCGTCCGTGTCGCGCGAGTAATAATAATCTTTTTCGTCCGGAAAGTTCGTGTTCACGTAGTCGCCATCGAGCGTCCCGGTCTCCAGACTGCTCTCGTCATGAACGCCGAGTTTCGCGTAATCCATCAAAGCAGGAACCCAGCTGCCGCAATGCAGCACCAAATCCTCTTCCGAACCGACTTTCCAGAAATAGAACGAGCATCCATAGTCATCGAAAGGTTTGTCAAAATCCCCGCGCTGCATCTCAGAATGCATGTGGCGAAGAATCAACCTGACAAGCTCGCTCGCGGAAAAAATCAGGGGCCTGGTGGCGGGCACGTTACGTGACCGGTTGATCTCACTGAGTATGCCTTCGTTGGTGAACCGCACCGCCATGAACATGATCGCCGCAAAGCCTTGCTCCCACAGTCGTTGCAGCGAAGCGAGATAGCCGCTGGTGGCAATCAGGTCGGGCTGCAGGAAAACACCTTGCGCGCGATCCACAAACATTCTCCGCGCGAGAAGCCTGTGGCCTTCCGACATGGAAGCCATGCGCGCATCCCAGTTGGCGCCGCTCGTGAACGGAACGTGCTCGACTGCGATGAGAGCCTTAGCTGCCGCGAACAGCGACTCTGATTGCAGCTCGGCCCAGTCCCGGTCGGTGGTTGCAATCAGGAATCGCGCCGATCTCTTGTCTTTGATCGCCGGGATGTTTCCGGGCGCGAGCAGGGACGCAAGGCAGAAATCGACAAAATAGCGCCGGTATTCCTCGCCCCAGAAGGTGAGGCCCAGATACAACCGCATAGGCTACGATGCCTGTACCCTAACCTGCGTTGTCACGCACGGGCGAAATGCTTCTCCACCTTGACGAGCGCGGTGACGCAGTCGCTCGCCTCGTGCAGCCCGTAGTTCTCGTTGAGATAGAGGCAGAAGGAGCGGTCGCGGATGTCGCGCGCGTTCGGGGTCTCGAAATCGTCGGCGAGGTAGGGTTTGAGCCACGGCCAGTCGACGACGAGATAGCGGTAATGCGGATTGAGTCCGATGCCCTCGGCCAGCACCGCTTCGGCGAATTCGGTCTTCGAGCAGGAGATGCGGTCGACATCGATGATCACCGGATAGATGAACGGAGAGTCGCTGGGCGAATAGCCGTAGGGTTGGCAGAGCTTGCAGCGGTCGCGCATGCGGCCGGTTAATTCGGCGACGAAGACGAGCCGCCGCATGATCGTGTCCTGCAGACGAGAAAGGGACATGAGCCCGATGCCGCAGGAGATCTCGTCGGTATGCAGGTTGAGCGCAGGGAACAAAAACCCACCCGGATCGAAATCGCTGAAATCTTTCTTCCAGCGCGGCTTCCCCCGGTCCGCGTGGGCGAAAGCCCGCCGGAAAAGCTCCTCGTTGCGCGAATAGACGATGCCGCCGCTGCCGCCGGCGATATGCGCCTTGCGATACATGGAGGAGAACGCGGCGATGTCGCCGAACGTGCCGACGGGCCGACCGCCGACCTTCGCGCCATGCGCCTGGCTGCAATCCTCGATCACGCGGATGCCGCGCGCATGCGCCTCGCGCACGATCTCGCGCACGTTCACCGGCTGGCCGATCGAATGCACCACCATCACCGCGCGCACGTCGGGCGTGACGCGCGCAACGAACTGCTCGGTCTCCATGCCGTACCGGCCCGGCGCCGAATCTGCGACGCGTGGAACCAAGCCGTTGAGAATGATCGCGGAGAGTGAGCCGGGATCGGTAATGGGCGAGACGATCACCTCGCTCCCTTTCGGCAGATCGAGCGCTGCGACCGCAACGAACAGCGCAGCGGTGCCGGTTGCCACCGCATCGGCGTAGCCGCCGCCCATTTGCGCGACGAAGGCGTCAGTGTAGCGTTTCTCGTACTCGCCCTGATAACCGGGATCGAGCCGGCGCTCGCGATAATATTCGATCACCTCCTTGATGATGCGCTCCTCCGCGGGACCGAGCGCCGCGCGCATGGGCATTAGCCCCTTGCGCACAGGCTCGCCGCCCAGAATGGCCAGGCGTGCGTCGACATTAGGTTGAGCAATCTTGGCCGCAGTGAGCATGATCACCTACCGCTGTTCGCGCAGAAGGCGCGAATATACGCGTTTCCAGCGCAGTAGCGCCAGCGTTCCGCTTGGTTGACCCCACTCGTCCAATGTGAGACATAGCGCGCGTTTTTCAGAGGGTGGGGAACGATCGCGCGTGACGCATTCGGCCGCATTTTTCTCCGAGGCCGGCCGCATTTGCACCGCGATCGATCATTCCCGGATCGAGGCTTTGGCGGATGAATTGCGAGCCCTGCGCGAGCGCGGCGGCCGCCTGTTCATCCTGGGTGTTGGCGGCAGCGCGGGGAATAGCAGCCATGCGGTCAACGATTTCAGAAAGCTGTGCGGGATTGAGACCTACAGCCCGACCGACAATGTCTCAGAGCTGACGGCGCGCACCAATGACGAGGGCTGGGAGACGGTTTTCGCCGCGTGGCTAGAAGTGAGCAAGCTCAAAAGGGACGATGCCATTTTGATCTTTTCCGTGGGCGGTGGGGACCTCGCGCGCAATATCAGTGCGAACCTCGTCAACGCCATTGACCTTGCAAAGGCGCGCGGCGCAAAAGTGTTTGGCGTGGTCGGCAAGCACAGCGGCTACACGGCGAAAATGGCGGATGTGGCGGTGGTGATTCCAGAGGTGAACGGCGAGCGTGTGACCCCGCATTCGGAAGCTTTTCAGGCTGTGGTCTGGCATTGCCTGGTGAGTCATCCGGCGTTGCAGATCAAGCGCACGAAGTGGTAAAGGCTTCCGGGTTGCGCATGCGCAGGAGGGCTGTATTCCTCGATCGCGATGGGGTCATCGCCATTCCGGAGTTCCGGGACGGCCGGAGTTTCGCGGCGCGCACGGTTGCGGATTTCAGAATTTATCCTGAAGCCCCGGCCAGCTTGCACAAGCTCAAGCGCGCAGGTTTCGTTTTGGCAGTGGTCACCAACCAGCCGGAAGTGGGACACGGGCTCATTCGTCGCTGCGATGTGGATGAAATGCACGCGATCATGGCTCGCGAGCTGCCGGTCGATCTTATCAAGGCCTGCTTCCATCGGCAGGACGACGCCTGCGAATGCCGCAAGCCGAAACCGGGCATGCTGCTCGAGGCCGCCAAAGAGCTCGGCATCGATCTTGCGCAAAGCTTCATGGCGGGAGACCGCTCGAGCGACGTCGAGGCAGGACGCGCGGCCGGCTGCACCACCGTATTCATCGACCTCGGATATGAGGCCGACCTTGCGCCACAGCATCCCGACTACGTCGCGGGCTCCATTGCCCACGCCACCGAGATTATTCTGAAAAGCGTTCCAACCGTGCAGGGGGCAGCATGAGCAGAGTGGCCGATCTCAAAGTGAAGATTTTCGCAGACGGCGCCGACCTCGACGGCATCGTGAAAACGGCGAAGAATCCGCTGATCAGGGGATTCACCACGAACCCCTCGCTCATGCGTAAAGCCGGAGTGACCGATTACGAGAGCTTCGCCCGCAAGATGATCGCGGCAGTGCCCGACCGGCCGATCTCGTTCGAAGTGTTTGCCGATGATTTCGCCAGCATGGCCGAGCAGGCCCGGACCATCGCGGAGTGGGGCCGCAACGTAAATGTGAAAATCCCGATCACCAATACCAAAGGCCAATCCTCGGCCGAGCTCATTCGCGCGCTTTCGGCAGAAGGCGTGTCGCTCAACATCACCGCGATCTTCACGCTTGATCAGGTGCGCACCGTTGCCAATGTGCTGGACAAGAACACATCGGCCATCGTGTCGGTGTTTGCCGGACGCATCGCGGACACCGGCATGGATCCGATCCCCCACATGCTCGCCTGCAAGCAGATTCTGCGTGATCGTCCGGAGGCGCAGCTCCTCTGGGCGAGCACGCGCGAGCTTCTCAACATCTTCCACGCCGAGGAGAGCGGCTGCGACATTGTCACCGTACCGAACGAGTTTCTCAACAAGCTCGACCTCATCGGCAAGGATCTCGTCGAGTACTCGCGCGAGACGGTGCAGATGTTCTACCGCGACGCCTCGAGCGCCGGGTTTACGATCACCACGAAACGGGTTGCGGCCGAATAAGGGGAGCAGACGACATGCAAAGACTGTTCGAGAAAGTTCTGGTCACCGGCGGCGCTGGGTATTGCGGCGCACGGCTCGTGCCGCAGCTGCTCGATCGCGGCTACAAGGTCACCGTCTACGACATCATGTTCTTCGGCAGCGCGTTCCTGCCGCGGAACAATCCGAACCTGCAGGTGATCGACGCGGACATCCGCGACACGGCGAAGTTCGCCTCGGCGGTCGCCGGCCATGATGCCGTCGTCAACCTCGCCTGCATCTCGAACGACGCGAGCTTCGAGCTGGACGAGGATCTCTCCACCTCGATCAATCTCAACGCGTTCGAGCCGATGGTGCTGGCGACGAAGAATGCGCGCGTCAAACGCTTCGTCTATGCCTCATCGAGCTCGGTCTATGGCGTGTCCGACAAGCCCGACGTCACCGAGGACCATCCGCTCGTGCCGCTCACGCTTTACAACAAATACAAGGGCATGTGTGAGCCGATCCTCAAAAAGCACACGAGCGACAGCTTCAGCGGAGTAATCTTCCGTCCCGCCACGGTGTGCGGATACTCGCCGCGCCAGCGGCTCGATCTTTCCGTGAACATCCTTACCAATCACGCGGTGAATGCCGGCAAGATCACCGTGTTCGGGGGTTCCCAGCTGCGCCCGAACCTGCACATCCTCGACTATTGCGATGCGGTGGAGACGCTGCTCACCGCACCAGCCGAGAAAATCCAGAATGAGATCTTCAATGTCGGCTACCAGAACCTCTCGCTCATGCAGATTGCCGAGCTCGTCCGCCGCGTGGTGAGCGAGGAGATTCCGAACCGAAAGCAGGTCGAGATCGTCACCACGCCAACCGACGACATCCGCTCCTATCACATCAACTCGGATAAGATTAAACGCGTGCTCGGCTACAGCCCGCGCCGCACCATCGAGGACGCCGTGCGCGAGCTCGCGCGCGCATTCGCCGCCAACAAGATCCCGAACAGCATGGAGGACGACCGCTACTACAACGTGCGCCTCCTGAAGCGCCTGAAGGCCGCCTAGGTCGCAACGCGCGCCCCCATGCCAGGGAAGCCCGTTGCGGTGGTCACGGGTGGCGCCGGATTCATCGGCAGCCACATGGTTGATGCGTTGCTCGCGGACGGCTTCGCCGTCCGGGTGATCGACAATCTCGTCGGTGGGCACCGCAGCAACCTCGATGACCACAAGGCCAATGCCGACCTCGAATGCTACTGGCAGGACATCCGCCAGCTCGAGCCTCCCTCGCGCATTTTTGCGGGCGCGCAGCACGTGTTTCACTTCGCGGGCATAGGCGACATCGTGCCCTCGATCGACGAGCCTATTCCGTACATGGACACGAATGTGCAGGGCACGGTGCGCGTACTAGAATGCGCGCGCGCCGCGGGTGTGCAGAAATTCGTATATGCGGCCTCTTCCTCGTGCTACGGGCTCGCCAGCGTGCCCACGGCCGAGGACCATCCGATCGCGCCGCAATACCCCTATGCGCTCTCGAAATATCAGGGCGAGCAGGCGGCGTTCCACTGGCACAAGGTTTACGGGCTTCCGGTAAACTCGATCTGCATCTTCAACGCCTATGGGCCGCGCGTGCGCACGACCGGTGCGTACGGGGCGGTGTTCGGGGTGTTCTTCCGGCAAAAACTTGCGGGCAAGCCCTACACGGTCGTGGGCGACGGCACGCAGACCCGCGATTTCGTCTATGTGACCGACATCGCCCAGGCGTTCCTGGCGGCGGCGCGGACCGAGGTGGCCGGCGAACGCTTCAATGTCGGCGCGGGCAATCCACAGCCCGTCAACAAGCTTGTGGAAATCCTCGGCGGGGACGTGGTGTACATTCCCAAGCGCCCCGGCGAGCCCGACTGCACCTGGGCCAACATCGAGAAGATTCAGCGTGTGCTCGGCTGGCGGCCGACCGTTCCTTTCGACGAGGGCGTGCGCCGCATGCTGGCGGACATCGAGCTATGGCGCGATGCGCCGTTATGGGACCCCGAGTCGATTGCCCGCTCGACCGAGAAGTGGTTTAGGTATCTGGGCGAGCGGCGGGGCTGAGAGCATGGGGAGGGCGGCATGCTGGTATCTCTGACCGAACGCTATCGGCACAAGATCAGGACCGCGGAAGAGCTGCGCACGCTCGTCGGCGCGCGCCCGCGCGCCAAGAAGGTGATCATGTGCCACGGCGTCTTCGACGTGGTGCATCCGGGCCACGTGCGCCATTTCGTCTACGCAAAGTCCAAGGCCGACATTCTCATCGCAAGCCTCACCGCTGACGAGCACATCACCAAGGGCATCTACCGCCCGCATGTCGGGCAAGACCTGCGCGCGGTGAATCTCGCCGCCTTCGAGATGGTCGATTACGTGCTCATCGACGAGCGCGACAAGCCGCTCGAGAACATCCGCCTGATCGAGCCGGACTATTTCGCCAAAGGATTCGAATACGGCGGCAACGGGCTCTCCGCAAAAACCGCCGAAGAGCTCGCGGTCGTGCAATCCTATGGCGGCGAGCTGATCTTTACCCCCGGCGACATTGTCTATTCATCGACCGCGCTTCTGCGCCAGGACGAGCCCGACGTCCGCCATGCAAACCTGCAGATCCTGATGGAGCGCAACAATATCGATTTCGACATGCTGCGCCGCGTGCTCGACGACATGCGTGGGCACCGCGTGCACGTGGTCGGCGACACCATCGTGGACAGCTACACATACTGCGCGATGATTGGCGGGCAGACCAAGACGCCGACGCTTTCCGTCGCCTTCGAGCGCAAGGTCGATTTCGTGGGCGGCGCCGGGATTGTGGCAAAACATCTGATCGCCGCCGGCGCGCACGTCACCTTCTCGACCGTGTTGGGCGACGATTCGCTCAAGACTTTCGTGATGGACGATCTGCAAACCGCGGGTGTCGAGCTCAACGCGGTCGTCGATCACACGCGTCCAACGGTCAACAAGAACGCGATCGTCGTCGGTGGCTACAGGCTCCTGAAGGTCGATACCCTCGACAACCGGTCGATCTCCGACGACGTGCTCGCGAAGATCCAGTCGCGCGTGAAGACGCAGCCGGCCGAGGCGGTGGTCTATGCGGATTTCCGCCACGGCATCTTCAACAAGCGCACCATCCCCAAGCTTATCGGTGTCATCCCGGACGGCGTCTATCGCGTGGCGGACAGCCAGGTCGCCAGCCGCTGGGGTAATATCACCGAGTTCACCGACTTTGATTTGATCACGCCGAACGAGCGCGAGGCGCGTTTTGCCGTGGGCGACCAGGACTCAGGCGTGCGCCCGCTTGCCTCCCTGGTCTACGACCAGGCCCGCTGCAAGCTTCTCATCCTCAAGCTCGGCGAGCGCGGCGTGCTTGCGTGCCGTGACAAGGAGCATTACTCGCTCGACAGCTACTTCGTCATCGACAGCTTTGTCGACAGGCTCGTTGATGCGGTCGGCGCGGGCGATGCCCTCCTCGCCTATTCCACGCTCGCGATGCTGACCTGCCGCAACGATGCCGCCGCTACCATCCTCGGCACCATCGCAGCCTCGTGCGAGTGCGAGTTCGACGGCAACATGCCGGTCACGCCCGAGCACGTGCGCGCCAAGATCGACGTGGTTGAGCGCGAGCTGACCTTCCAGTAATCCATCCTGCATGCGCGTGGTGGTGGCCGGGCTCGGCGTACAGGGCTACAAGCGGCGCGCCGTAGCAGGGCCTGATTTCGTTGCCTCCGTCGATCCGGTCAATTCCGAGGCGGACTACCGTCGCCTCGAGGACGTACCCGCCGATCGGTACGACGCCGTCCTCGCCTGCATTCCCGATGAGCCGAAAATCGCGCTGCTCAACTACTGCGTGGACAAGGGAAAGCATGTGCTTGTCGAAAAGCCGCTCTGGGCGAAATCAGCGCAGGAGATCATCGCGCTGGAAGAGCACGCTCGGAACGCCGGGGTGGTCTGCTATACCGCCTACAACCACCGTTTCGAACCGCACTATGTGCGCATGCGCAATCTCATCGCCAGCAAACAGCTCGGAAAAATCTACAGCTGCCGGATGTTTTACGGCAACGGCACCGCGCGCCTTGTGCGCGAGTCGGTGTGGCGTGACCAGGGCGCGGGCGTGCTGCCCGATCTGGGCTCGCACCTCCTCGACACGTGCCGGTTCTGGTTCGGCGATATTGCGGACGATTTCTCGGTCGTCAGCGCACGCGCATTCGAGAACCGCGCGCCGGATCACGTGGTGATCGTCAGCTGCGGCGAAATGCGCATCGAGCTCGAAATGACGCTGCTCATGTGGCGCAACCATTTCACCTGCGACATTCTCGCCGAGCAGGGGAGCGCGCACATCACGTCGCTCTGCAAATGGGGCCCTACGACCTTCACCCATCGCAAGCGCTTGCTGCCCAGCGGCCGGCCGCCCGAGGAGAGCGCGACGCTCGTGCAGGATGACCCGACCTGGGCGCTGGAATACGCGCATTTCAAGAAGCTATGCGCGGGCGGCGCCCGCGCCAATCTTTCCGAAGACATCTGGCTCCATCGCACCCTTGAGCGCATCGGCAAGGATGCCGTGGCCATCGCGAGGAAAGCCGCGTGAGCACACCGACTGTCGGCTTTGCCGGGATGACGCATCTCGGCCTGGTTTCCGCGACCGTTGTCGCAAGCCGCGGTTTTCCGACGGTTTGCTATGATGCGGATGCTGCGCTCATCGAGCGCCTGCGGGCTGGCCACCTGCCTTTGCTCGAACCCGGTCTCGACGAGCTCCTGCGCGGCAACGTCGAGCGCCAGAGCTTCACCGCTTGCGCTCCCGACCTCACGCGATGCGACCTCGTCTATATCGCCGCCGACGTGCCCACGAACGATGCAGGCGAGAGCGATCTCCGCGGCATCCGAACCCTGATCGAGAGCGTGTTGCCTGCGCTGGGGCCCGCTGCGTTGCTGATCGTGCTTTCGCAAGTACCCCCAGGGTTCACGCGCGCCCTTTCGAGCCCTGCGCCCGCGCGCCGCTACTATCAGGTCGAAACTCTTGTGTTCGGGCGCGCCGTGGAAAGGGCCACCAAGCCCGAGCGCTACATCCTCGGCTGTGCCAATCCGGCCGAACCGCTCGATCCGCGGCTCCGTGCCCTGCTCGAGTCCTTCGGTTGCCCGTTGCTGAGTATGCGCTACGAGAGCGCGGAACTCGCAAAAATCGCCATCAACGTGTGCCTCGCCGCCTCGATCAGCGTCGCCAACACGCTTGCGGAGTTTTGCGAGGCTGTCGGGGCGAACTGGTCGGAGATCGTGCCGGCGCTGAAGCTCGACCGGCGCATAGGGCCGGACAGCTATCTGTCGCCCGGCCTCGGCATTGCAGGTGGGAACCTCGAGCGCGATCTCGCGACCATCGTGAGCTTCGGCTCCCGGCATGGAACTGACACGAGTGTAGTCCAGGCATTTCTCACAAACAGCCGCAGGCGGCGGGACTGGGCCGCGCGCACGCTCAAAGCGGCATTGCCCAAGGAAAATCCCGACCCCGTGGTGGCCGTCTGGGGGCTCGCATACAAGGAAAATACCCACTCCACGAAGAACTCCCCTGCCTTGGCCACGATTTCCCAGCTCCCCGGGATACGACTGCGCGTGCACGATCCGGTCGTGCCGGCGAGCGCCGCCGAGCACTCGCGCGCAGAGGGCTGCCCAGAGCCGCTGGAGGCCGCCAGCGGGGCCGATGCGTTGATGATCCTTACCCCGTGGCCCCAGTACCGCTCTATCCCACCCGCAGAGGTCGCCAGGCGCATGACCGGGCGCCTCCTCGTAGACCCGTACCGGGTCATGGACCCGGAGGCTTCGGAAGCGGCGGGGCTGCGGTATTACACTCTGGGCCGGCCAGCCCCGAGTCCGGCGGTATAATCATGCTGCAGCACCTCAACGAACAGCCGTCCCTTCCGGCCCGGACCGTGGTCATAGGGGCTGCCGGCTTTGTGGGCGGCGCCCTCCTGCGGCGGCTTGCGGCGGCCGGAGCGTCTTGTGTCGGAGTAAGCCGGAAGGAAGTAGATCTCACCGGTCCTGGGGCTGCCGAGCGGCTGTCGAGCCTTCTGCGGAGCAGCGACGCCGTTGTCGCGGTCGCCGCCCGGGCCCCTTGCAAGGACATGAGCATGATGGTCGACAACATGCTCATCGTTCGCACCATCACGGACGCGCTCGCGAACATGCCCGTGCAGCACGTCGTGAACATCGGCTCCGATGCGGTGTATGCGGACGCGCCCGTACCCCTTACGGAGCAGACCCCGACCGCACCCACGAGTCTGCACGGAGCGATGCATCTTGCACGCGAGATCGCGCTCACGAGTTTCATTAAATTGCCGCTCGCGCTGCTGCGCCCTACCCTGATCTATGGCGCCGAAGATCCCCACAACGGCTATGGACCGAACCAGTTTCGCCGCTTGGCGAATGCCGGCAAGGAGATCGTGCTGTTCGGAGAAGGCGAAGAGCGTCGCGATCACGTCCTCGTCGATGACGTGGCTGAGATCATTTTCCGCGTGCTGCAACGGCGCAGCACGGGCGTGCTCAATGTCGCAACGGGTAACACGCATTCGTTTCGAGAAATCGCCGAGCTTGTACTTGCGCGCGCAGGACGAAGCGCCCCGATTAAGAGCAGCCCGCGCAGCGGGCCCATGCCGCACAACGGCTATCGACCGTTCGATGTGTCGGCATGTCGCGCGGCATTTGCGGATTTCACCTACACCGCGTTGTCAGACGGCATCGCAAAAGCGCAACGTGAGATGCCGGGGGCCTGATGCCGGAGCTGGATCTCCTGCGCGCGCTGCCCCGCGTCAAACGCAACATCCAGAAGCGCAAAGAAGCGAAGGACCCTGCAGTCGTCGCCATCTCCAAGCAATATGGCGAGATGTATTTCGACGGACCGCGCGAATATGGCTACGGCGGCTACCGCTATGACGGGCGCTGGCTGCCGGTGGCTCGCGACATTATCGAACATTTCCGTCTGAAGCCCGGGATGCGCGTCCTCGACGTCGGCTGCGGCAAGGGATTTCTGGTGAAAGACCTGATGCTGGCCTGCCCGGGCCTCGAAGCTTTTGGGCTTGACATCTCGCTCTACGCTCTCATGCACGCCGAAAAGGAGGTGATCGGGCGCCTTCACCTCGGCACTGCCGAAAAGCTGCCGTTCCCCGACAACAGTTTCGATTGCGTGCTTTCGCTGAATACCGTGCACAATTTTCCGCGGCCGCGTGCAATCAAGGTGATGCAGGAAATCCAGCGCACTTCGGGTGGACGGGCGTTTGTGCAGGTCGACAGTTATCACACGCCGGAGCAGAAGGAGATTTTCGAGAGCTGGGTGCTCACGGCAGAGTTCCACGATTACCCGGCAGCATGGGTCGAACTCTTCCGCGAGGCGGGCTATACCGGCGACTACTACTGGACCATCATCGAATAGAGGGATTTGGGGAATACACATTCATGGCGGGAAAGACTTACGCAATTCTGGGCGGCGGCGGCAGCTTCGGCATTCACGCCGCCTTCTACCTGCTCGATCATGCGGAGCCGAGAAAGGTGATCGGCATCGGCCGCAATCCATTGCGGCCCGAGCCATTCTCACTGGCCATCGACAAGCGTGAAGGTTACGAATACCACGCCCGCCACGTTACCCATGAGCTCGACCTGCTGCTCGAGCTTCTTGATCGCGAGAAACCCGAGGTCATCGTCAATTTCGCCGCGCAGGGCGAAGGCGCGGTTTCCTGGAAGCATTCATGGCGCTTCTTCGAAACAAATTCCATGGCGCTCGCGCGTCTTGTCGAGGAGTTGATGAAACGCGACTGGCTCGAGCGTTTCATCCAGATCGGAACCTCCGAGATGTATGGCTCCGTCGAGCATGCAACCACGGAAGACGAGCCGATCAAACCGACGAGCCCCTATGCGGCCTCGAAGGTCGCCTTCGACATGTATCTCGATTCCGTGCATCGGTTTCTGAAATTTCCGATGAACATCATCCGGCCGTCGAATGCCTATTGCCCGGGGCAACTGCTGCATCGCGTGATTCCCAAAGCCATCTGGTGCGGACTGACTGGCAACAAGCTGCCCCTGCACGGCGGGGGGCGTGCGGAGAAGTCCTACATCCACGCCCGCGATCTTGGTCGCGCCATTCATCTGGTCTCCGAAAAGGCGCCGCTGGGCATCACATATAATGCGGGGCCTGAAAAACCGACCTCCATCCGTGAAGTGGTGGAGCGCTGCGCCAAGGCACTGGGCATGCCCTTCGAGCAGCTTTGCACTATGTCTGCGGACCGCCTAGGGCAGGACTCGCGCTATTGGCTTGATTCCACGCGAATCAAAAGAGATGTTGCCTGGGAACCGCAGATCGGATGGGATGAAGGGCTCGCTGAAATGGTGCAATGGGGCAAGCGCTATCTTCCAACCATCAAAGACTGGCCGACCGACTATGTTCTGCGGGCGTGAGTGACATGAGCGTGCAGGCACAACGCGTCGCGCCTCTTCGCCGCAACCGCTTTGATCTCGCCGCCGCGCGCCAGCGATGCCGCACCTATCGCAGGCGTATTCTTGATATCTCGCAGCAGGTCACCGCGCTGCATGTCGCTCCCGCCTTCTCCTGCGCGGAGATCACGGATCTCATTTACAACGATCTCATGCGGCGCGAGCCGAATGGGGAATATCGCGACGTGTTTTTGATGTCGAAGGGTCATGGCTGCATGATCCAGTACGTGATCCTCGAGGAGCAGGGCACACTGTCGCGAAAGGACCTTGACCTCTACTGCAAGCCAGCCGGCCGGCTCGGCGCCCACCCGGATTATGAGACACCGGGCATCACCGCATCCACGGGTTCGCTCGGGCATGGTCTGGGCATGGCGGCCGGCCAGGCCTATGCCGAGCAACTAAAGGGCACCGACATAGTGGTTTATTGCCTGCTCTCCGACGGCGAGTTTCAGGAAGGCTCGACCTGGGAGGCGATGATGATGGCGGCCAATCTCAAGCTCGATAATCTCATTGCCTTCATGGACTACAACGATTTCGGCGGGCTCGAGCGCATGAGCGATGGACACAAGGCGTTCTATCCGCTGGTTCCCAAGGCGGAAGCCTTCGGCTGGGAAGCCGTCGAGGTTGACGGTCATGACGAGGAGGCGATGTTCGAGGCAGTCATGGGCCGCCGCGGCGGACGCCCGCTCCTCCTCGTCTGCCGCACCGTGAAGGGCAAAGGTATCTCCTACATGGAGAACGTCGCCATCTGGCACTATCGTTCGCCGAACAAAGAGGAGTATCAGCGCGGGCTGCAGGAACTGGCGGACGAAGCCGCGAAATGAGAAACCGCTTCGCTGATACGTTTTACGAGCTCGGCAAGAAGGATGCGCGTCTGTGCGTCGTCGTCGCGGACATTTCGCCTGCCGGTTCGATCGAGAAATTCCGCAGCGAATTCCCGCGTCGCTTCATCAATACGGGCGTGTCGGAGCAGATAATGATCGGCCTGGCAGCCGGCATGGCGCAGCGCGGTCTGCGGCCGTTCGCGTACACCATCGCCACGTTCACGCTTTATCGTCCCTTCGAGATGGTGCGGGACGATCTCTGTTATCAGAACCTGCCCGTCACGGTGGTTGGAATTGGCGGCGGAGTCAGCTACTCGACGCTTGGGGCCACACACCACGCGCAAGAGGACGCGGCGATTGCCTCGAGCATTCCGAACATGTCGGTGATCGCGCCCTGTGATCCCGCTGAAACCGAGGCCGCAACGCGGTGGTGCGTCGCGCAAGAGCGCGGTCCCGTCTATCTGCGCCTCGGCCGGGCCGGTGAACCGGACCTGACGAGCAAGACCGATGTTGCTTGGGAGTTCGGAAGGGTTCGCCGCTTGCGCAGCGGCAGCGACGTCGCTCTGCTCTCCTACGGGCCGATCATGAAGCGGACCATGGCGATTGCGGATGCATTCGAGGCTGCAGGGAAGCGCGCCGCCCTCTTCTCCGTGCATACCCTCAAGCCGCTCGATGCGGAAGGCCTGGTGTCAATCCTGCACGCCTACAAGCAGGTCATCATCATTGAGGAATGCGCGCCCAACGGAAGCCTCGCGATGCGAGTCAAGGAGCTTGCCTGGAACACGGGGGCAAAGTGTCGGCTCGACACATTTACGCTCCAGGACGCCTTCATCCATTGTTACGGCTCACACGACGATATCCTGGACGCGCACGGGCTGGGCACGGGCGAAATCGGCGCAAAACTGGGTCTCCAATAGCCGTCCCCCCGGCCTTGTCGACCTGCGCGGCTCCGAAGCATGACTGATTTCTTTCTCAAAGAAGGAAGCCTGCGGCCTTCCAATGCTGCCGTCGCGTTGATCCTTGTGGGCGAGACCCCACGCTATTTGATGCAGCTACGCGATCAGAAAGCGGGTATCTTCTACCCGGGCCATTGGGGGTTGTTTGGCGGAGCCATCGATCCGGGCGAGGCCCCCGAGATCACGCTCCAGCGCGAGCTCACCGAAGAGCTTGGTCTGAGCGGCGCGCAACTGGCCATTTTACCGAGTTCGAATTCGATTTCACATTCTGCGGCTATGGCCACCTCATCCGCCGATGCTACGAGCTGCAACTTTCTGAGGACGGGCTTGCAGCGCTCGTGCTCGGGGAGGGCAGCGACATGCGCACCTTCAGGGCGGCGGAGATCCTCAATGAACCGCGCGTTGCGCCATATGATGCGCTTGCCATCTGGCTGCACGCGTCCAGGGAGAGAACTCTGGCGCAGCGCTAGACTGATCGGCCGATCAAAGCAGCGGATAGGCCTCGTCCAAAGGAGAGAAACTCATCACCTGCGGCTTCTTCAAAAGCTCATGATACTGCGCAAAAACACTGTCGGCCTCGCCGTCCGCAACAACATGACCATGGTCCAGTAAGATCACCCGGTTGCACATCTCTCTGATCAGCCCTTCCGCATGGGAGGCGAGCACCAGGATATTTGATTTCTGAATAAGCTCCTTGATGCGTCGTGCTGCCTTTTCGGTAAATCGCGCATCTCCGGCGGAAAGGCCCTCATCCAGCACCAGGATTTCAGGATCAATCGCAGTGGCAACAGCAAATCCAAGCCTCATCAGCATGCCGGCCGAATAGGTGCGTACCGGCAAGGAAAGATAGTCGCCCAACTCGGTGAACTCCGCGATCTCGGGTGTTTTGCGTTCGATTTCTTCTTTCGTCATTCCGAGAAACTGCCCACACGTAAAGATGTTTTCGTAACCGGTATCCTCCGAGTCGAGTCCAGGAGAGGTAGTGAACAGGGTCGATACTTTTCCGTTGATCTCTATCTCGCCGGAGCTTGGCATGTAGATGCCGGCAAACACTCTCAGCATCGTGGTTTTCCCGGCACCATTGTGTCCGATCAGACCGACGCGGTCACCGTCGTGCAGTGTGAAGCTTAAGTCGTTGAGCGCTCGCACGACCACGCGCTTGTCCACCCCACCCTTTCCATTCCGGTAACGCATCAAGCCGCCCAGCACTGCGCGGCGCAAACTCGGCTGCATCCCGTAGATCGGAAAATCGACTGTAACGTGCCTCAGCTTGATGAACGCCACGGGATCAGACCCAATAAGCAATGCGACGGCGAAAGCGAGCAAACAGGAAAAGCGCAATGCTCCAACCGACGATCGTCGCGAGCCCAACCATCAGCCAGCTCTCCACCGAAGGAGGTTTTCCCAGCAAAGGATCGCGCACGATTTCAACATAGTGGTAGAGCATATTGAAGTGCACGAGAAGCGTTTTCGGCCAAGTAAGCTGTGCGGGCGACCAGAAGATCGGCGTGATGAACAGTGCGATTTGCAGAAAGCTCGCGATGATCTGCTGCACATCGCGATACCGGGCAACTAACATGCCGAGTACCAGCGCAATCCAGGCTCCATTTAGGCAAAGCACGGCGAGGCCCGGGATGGCCAGCAGCAAGTATCCGTTGATGGGCAGGCCTGCCAACAAATAGATGGGAATGTAGACCAACAGATTATGCGCGAATGCGATAAGGCTACGCCATATCATGGCACAGATAAGCATCGAGTATGAAACTCTTAGCTGTTTGATAAGCCCCTCTGCCGAGACAAATATCAGCGACCCCTCGGTTATGAACGCGCTCAGCAACAGCCATACCATCATCCCCGAATTCAAAAATGGCAGATACTCCTTCACGTTCATGTTGAAAAGCGAAGCCCACACCACACTCATTGCGAGAACAAAGATGAGCAGGCTGAGGCTTTGCCAGAAGGGACCAATGACAGTGCGGCGGTAACGCCGCTTCACGTCCGCCCACCCCATGCGGCCCCACATGTCCACAAGGGTCACGCCATGCGTAATGTCGGCGACAGCTTCTGCGTAGTGCGGCGTCATTGTGAGGTGCGCATGCGGCCGATAGGTCCTGAGCTATCCAAAGCTGCGCCCATGGGGAAACACTCACGAGCAAAGAGCGCTCGAATGAGCGAGGTCTTCATACCGGCGACGGCAGCGCAGTCAAGAGCAAACAGGACATTCGGCAGGTTTTACGGCGCGGCTACCCTAGCGCGCTTGCCATGGCATCACACGGACTTGTAAACACGTGCAGCGCTCATCGCTGCCATGTGGGGCTTGGACTGTGAATGGCTCAATCTACCATCCTGGTTCTGGGTAGTCGCGGCACTGTCGGGTCGGCCATCATGGCAGCTGCGGGGAAACGGGCAATTGCGGCCGCCCGCCACCCTGTTGCGCCCGGCACCTTCGCATTTGATGCTGTTACAGACGATATCAATCACCTTCTGGACGAAACCAGGCCATCAGCGGTCGTATTGGCGTTCGGGATCTCCGGCACACATACCTGCGCCAGCATTCCAACGCAGTCGCGTCTGCTCAATGTCGATCGAGTCATCGCGATCACAGGCGCAGTGGCGGGAAGCGGAGCGCTCCCTGTCCTGCTCTCGAGTGATTGCGTGTTCGATGGCTCGCCAACCGTGTGGTCCGAGGAGGCCCAACCAGCGCCGATAGGCGAATACGGTCGCCAGAAGCGTGATGCCGAGAAGGGGGTGGCCGCGCTCGACGTTCCTTACATGCTGCTGCGTCTATCGCGCGTTATTGCCGATCATGCGTGCCGGCGCGATCTCCTCTATCAATGGTGCACGCTCATCCATGCGCGCAAGCCCGTGCAGCTTGCGACGGATCAGTGTTTTCGACCCATTGCCGCGACTGATCTTGGTCGCATTGCCGTCGAGTTGATTGACGCAGGAGCGCGCGGCCTCATTCACGTCGCCGGCCCGCAACAAGTGACCTCGCCGGAGCTGTTTGAGATGTTATATGATTGTCTACGCCAGGCGGGTGAGGAAATTTCAATTGAACGCGAGCTCTGCCATGTTGTCGACCTGCCAGGGCTCGAGCCCCGGCCTGCATTCACCCTGCTCAGCATCGAGCGTTTGAAAAGCTTAATCAATCCTCGCTTTACAACCCTAGAGGACAGCGTCCGCAACGTTGCTGAACGTTCCTTCGCGCTTGCATCCGGCACGTGGAAACACGGTCCGGCAAAGCTAAGACGATCTGCCGGATGACGCGGCAGTCCCCGGCGCTTTTAGTTCAGCAGCAATGGTGCGCAATTGAGCCAAACTAGAGAGCCTCAATATCAGGTCGTCGTAGAGATCAAGGAGCAGCACGGGCTCACACCGCTCGGGCTGATGATCAACCAAGCCTGGCGGGACGATCCCAAGCGGCTCGCCTTCACTTTTGCCCGCTACAAGTTCGTGGCAAAAATGCTCGCCGGGAAGCAGAGTGTCCTCGAGATCGGGTGCGCAGACGCATTCTGCACGCGCATCGTCCAGCAGGCGGTTGGGCAAGTCACGGTGACCGATTTCGACCCGGTGTTCATCGCAGACGTGAAAGCTCGGATGGATCCCAAATGGCCGCTCGCCGGGGCCTTCGTGCACGATGTGCTCTCGGGTCCGGTGCCGGGCAAGTATGACGCCATTTACGCCCTCGACGTGCTGGAGCACATTGAGCCCGAGCGGGAACATGAATTTTTGGGGAACATGATCGCAGCATTGTCAGAACACGGTGTTGCGGTGATCGGCACGCCGTCGCTGGAATCACAAAGCCATGCGTCGCCTCAGAGCAAGGCTGGCCATATCAACTGCAAATCAGGTGAGGATTTGAAGCGCACCATGGAAGAGCACTTCCACAACGTCTTCATGTTTTCCATGAACGACGAGATCGTCCACACCGGGTTTTTTCCAATGGCGCAGTACTTGTTCGCTCTCGCCTGCGAACAAAAAAAATCGTGACCACCGGGTCGTTTCCGTGCCACGCGTGTGGAGCGGCGGTCAGTGCATTGCCGGCGCCCGCGTTGCAGTTTATGGCTGGATCTGATTGCACGCCAGTAAGCGGCCGTGTGCAAGTTGGAACGTGTCCGTCCTGCGCACTCCTACAGAAAGATACTGGACCGGATTGGCAGGAGCTTTGCGCAAGAATTTACCGCCACTATCGGATCTATCACCAAGCCGGCGGTACCGAGCAGAAGGCATGCGGCGCCGACGCAACAGTTTTAGCGCCTCGTTCTGAGTTGATTGCGAGCTACCTTTCGCAATCGGTTGCGCTCCCAAACCAGGGAACTGCCTTGGATATCGGCTGTGGCAATGGCGCGTTTCTGCAAGGAATGGTGAAGTGCTTTCCAGGATGGCGGGTGACCGGCACTGACCTAAACGAGACTTTCCGCGACCAGATTACCGGACTCGGTCCTCAAGTTAATTTTAAGACAGAGAACGAGCTCGAACGAGGGGGTGAGACATTTGATCTGGTCTCGCTCATCCACTGCATAGAGCACATTCCAAATCCTTCACAGTATCTGCGGTCGGCGCGCCGGTACATCAGCCCCATGGGCGTCCTGCTCATCGAGGTGCCGGACGCCGAGCTCAATCCTTTCGATCTGGTCGTGGCCGACCACGCCAGCCACTTCTCCCCAAGAACGCTTGCTAGCGTCGTCGAGAACGCCGGATATGAGTTGATTGCCTGCGGTAATCTGGTAATCGGCAAGGAAATCACACTGCTCGCGCGCCCGCTTCCCTTGGAAAATGCCAGGTGCACGCCCAAGCATGCTGCGCCGGAGCCTGAATTTGGACGCCGCAATTTGTCATGGCTCGAAAGAACACTTCAGCAAGCGCAGAGCCTCGCAGCGGAAACCCACGCATTCGGAGTGTTCGGCACCTCCATTGCTGGAATATGGATTGCCGGCGCAATAGGGAACAAAATCACTTTCTTTGTTGATGAGGATGAAGCGCGCATGGGGCGGCAATATTTCGGCCTGCCAATCGTTTCTCCGTCGCAAGTTCCTCCGGGCGCGACGATATTCGTATGTTTGGAGCCCAAGCTCGCGCAGGCCATTGCAGCCCGGCATGCCGATGCAACGAGACGATACGTCGGAACCAGGGCCTTGCAGTAGATGGGCAAGATCGCCTGCCCCTTTATTTTGATCGGATTGCCACTACCCGACGAGCTTGGCGCGCGAGGGTCCGGCCTGCACGCAGCACAAGCCGCGCCACCCGGCGCAGCCCAGGCCTGGCTCTGATCGCGGCGAACAGTGCGCCTAACCCTCTGTCCAATATAGGCGGGCCTTGCCGCACAGTCGCGAAGAAGCGCTCGATCTGTTGGCTCACCCCGTGTGGAATAGCGGGGGCCCGTTCGCTGCGGAATAAAATCGGATGCTCAAAAAAGGCATGATGCAAAGGATTGCTGCCCATTGCCAGGAAACGTGCGAGGTGCCGTGGCCGCAGGCGTCCTGTCCTAGTATTGATTCGTTTAGACCGGGGCGAGAGCTCGAGACAAAGCAACTCGTCCGAGCTGTTGCATATGTAATACTCCGC
>JBKPOZ010000209.1:0-6252 GCA_046733355.1 Pseudomonadota bacterium
TGGCCAAATATTACGGTCAAAAAAGCGCACCCGCCGGACTCTAAGGAGTGGGAGGGGAAGCCAGATAAACTCCAATACTTCTCGCCAAATCCCGGCGCGGGTGATTGACGCGACTTATGACACTCTACCGGCTACCCGATCAGGTTGATCGCTTCGAGCATCATGGTGTCCAGGCCCCCACTACCTGTTCAATTTCTCCTGTATCTGCCGGCATAGTTCCTGAAGCGTCACGCGGTCCATTGCGAGCAGCAGCATTTTGCCATCGTCGAGCACGCAAGAGAGCCATGCGCGGGTTCCGTGTGGATCGAACTGGACGTCAATGTTAGTGGTTGTGCGTCTATAATCCGGCTGACCCATTGCTAACTCCTTATGCGGCCACCTTGCAGCACGTCATTTGCCGCTGGCCTTAGAACTCGACGCCCACCCTACTCCAAAAAAAGAAAGGTACGGCGAGTGCAGGGTAGTTTAGTGGGTTAGCTCGGATCAAAAACGAGCCATCATCCATGCCAGATCAAAAATGCAGTTAGGCCGCTCAGACTTGGGCTTCTGTCTTCCTGCCGAGGCGCCACCACTGAAACCCCTCGGCATCGATACGCCACAGGTTCACGGATCGAACGGCGGATGGTAGCGCTGACCGTGGATAGGTTAGAAGCCCCATTGGATGGAGGCAGCTACCATGTGCCAACAGTGGCTCTCTGTCGTCGGCCTCATCCTAGAACTCGTCGGCTTCCTGCTCATCCATTGAGACGGACCATGTGCGGGGTGTCCAGGGACGTTATTTTGTGATCGCACTTCCGGCGGCGGCGGTATTCATTGCCGCGCTAGTTAACTGCGAGCCGCCTCGTGGCGTCCCCGCAACGATTGCGATTGCCGGCTCAATCATCGCAGGAATCACAACTGTCGAGGCGGTACTGCGAACGCATTGGTGAAATGCCGCGTAGTGCCCGGGCATCCACGTCCGTAAGACGTAGACGGCCGGGACAAGCCGGCCATGACGGCATGGATAGATTGCCGTAGCAACTCCCTCTGTCGCGCGCTTCCGGCAGCGCGAGCAGGCGCTTGCGCATGACAAGTCCCGGTCCACCGACCGACGAACGCCGGTCAAGTGCAGCCTCAATCACGTTACCGAGGTCGCCGGACTCGATGTTTTGATCGCTCAATAGGCGCTCGCGCCTATTGAATCCACCGCCACCGCCTCGCACATGACATTGACTTGCACTTTCATCCCCAGCTCGTCCTCCGGACTTCCAGCATAGGTACCAGAGAGCGGAATTGCCTGGCTAGGATCACGCGCGACCGCGACGCGGATGAGATCGCGGTTTCCGATGATTCCGTTGGTGGGATCGAATTCGACCCAGCCGGCGCCCGGCAGGTAGACTTGGCACCATGCGTGGGTCGAGCCGCCGCCGATATTTTCGGGGCCGTCACGCGAGGGAACGTAGAGATAGCCAGATACGAAGCGGGCTGCGAGCCCGAGCGAGCGAACCGCCTCCATCATCAACAATGCGAAGTCGCGGCAACTGCCGCGTCCCATCCTCACCGTCGCAACCGGCTCTTGCGTGCCGTGTTCGGCGCGCCGTGTATAGGTAAAGCCCTCCTTGATGGCGTGGGTGAGCGTCATCAGGAGCTTTCCCGTCGGCGTCGGTCGCCCCGGGTGTAGGAATTTGCGCACCCAACGGTCGATCTCGCCGTTCGGATCGGGGTATCCCCGTGCAATCGAAGCCATCAAATCCGGCATCTCTTCGGAGTCGTAGACGAATGGATACACCATTGCTCTGGGAGCGGTTTGAAAATCCGGGACATTGTCAGGGTAATGGTCCACGCGGATCGTACTCTCGAACGTAGCTCGGACGCGCACCCCTTGAACCGTGCTACGGCGACGCAATTGCCGAACGGGTCATGGATCCAGTGGACCCGAACCGGTTCGGGCGTGATGACCAGCCGGGATTCGATCAGCCGCTGGTCGTAGCTGTCGCGCGGCCGAAACATCATCCGGTGGTCGCCCAAGGCGACGGGTCTGCGATAGCGGTAGGTGGTGACGTGACGAACCGTCAGAATAGTCATGGCGTGGCTGGATCGTGACTCGACGAAAGCACGTTTGCCCATTTATCGCAATGCGAGCGGCGCGTTAATGGGCTGTCTGACGGCGCTCAAAATTTAAGCAAACGACCCCGGGGCACGAATGATTCTTGGCCCGAGCCTTGCCTCCGCACACCAAGCTGCAAGGACCTCCTCCGTAGCGTTCGCAGCAAGCGGCCACGAGTGGCTTCCTTTGCCCCAACGGAACCGACGATAGCCGACCGACTTATCGGGATGCCGGTCCTCATAGTGAGTAGAGATCGTGAAAATCCACGTGGGCTTTGATCTAACCTACGAATCGGCACACTCGACGCCGATGATCTTCATGCTGAATGTGCATCCTTCGCGTGCGCACGATCTCATCACCCCCGATCGGCTCCGGTTCATGCCGTCGCGTGCCATCTCGCCTTACATCGACGGGTTCGGAAATAAGTGCGTGAGGATCCTGGCGCCGCCCGGCCAGCTGCGAGTTGCCTGCGATGCCATCGTCGCTGACAGTGGCAAGCCGGATCGCGTCGACCTTTCGGCTGAGCAGCACGCTGTAGCCGACCTGCCGCATGACGCATTAGTGTACCTGCTTGCCAGCCGGTATTGCGAGACCGACTTGATGATGGATAAGGCATGGGAGCTTTTTGGCCGCACCGCGCCCGGCTGGCGACGGGTGCAATCGATCTGCGATTTCGTTCACTCGCATATCGCGTTCGGGTATCAAGACGCCGATGCGACAAGGGGCGCCGCGCGAGGTTTTACCGAGCAGCGGGGCGTGTGCCGCGACTTTGCTCACCTCGCTATCATGTTTTGCCGGTGCATGAATATCCCGGCGCGATATTGCACTGGCTATCTGGGAGATATCGGCGTGCCGCCGGACCCGGCTCCGATGGATTTCAGCGCCTGGTTCGAGGCATTCGTCGGCGCGCGCTGGCACACGTTCGACGCGCGCCACAACATTCCTAGGATCGGCCGTATCCTGATCGCCAGGGGTCGTGACGCTGCCGATGTTGCGATCAGCACCACGTTCGGAAAAACATCCCTTAAGTCGTTTGTGGTGACGACGCGCGAGGTGGAGCAGGAGGCCCGTTCCTCGGATGAGGCACTCGGTAGACATTTCTCCAGAACGGGAATCATATAAACACCGTAAGTAACTGAAACAGCTAATTCGACCTCCAAGTAGCGACCCGGCAAGCATCTCTGCAAGAAAGGGGGCACCCTCAACTATGCGCCCCTAGATAATTGGCCGAGCACTTTGGGGTGGGCGGCCGATTGTTGGCATAACGCGCCGCGCGCCCATTACAGCCCGAACGGTTGCTCTAAACTGTGAGGGCCAAGGCGTTCTCACTCGCCTCATGCAGCCACAGATCGCCTTCGAGAGTCTGCTGCCTCAGTCGACTTTTCTATCTCTTGTACTCCCTCCATCATGCTTTGCCCGAACTCCTTAGCTTGGTCGCCGAGCACCTGAGCTTGCCGAGTAATGAAGTCGCTCTGGATGTGGACAAGTTCCTGAGGCTCTTTGATGCGAATGACTTTGTGAGCAAAGTCGAACGCGTTTGAGAGCGTTTGTTCGGCGGCCGCTATGGAGTGTTCGCCAAGAGCAGCAGATTGCCGATCAGCGCTACGGAGGGCATTCCGGGCGATTGTCAGTAAACCCTCAAGAGCGGCCCTGGTCTGGTTGAGATTCTGCTCTGCTATTGCACATAACCAGTTGGTCGCTTGCGACCGTCCTCTCAAATCAAGGGATCGACGGGCAGCGCACGGGAACGGCACGGCCTTTTCCGCTGTGGCGCCTTCGAGCGGCCCGCATTGGCCCGCCCGTCGATCCAATTACTCGGGAGTGGTATCGCCCCCAGGCCCGAATAGCTGGCCGCTTAACGTTCCAGCCCGTTGGTCGGTTCCGATCACACCGTTAAGCGGATCGGCGTTGCCACGCAGTGTCACCTGTTTGCCACATACCGCCGGGTAAGTTGCTTGGTTGTCTCTACGATTTCCTTATGCATAGCTCGCCTCTAGTGACGGGAGATGGATGCGAGTTTTGGAGCATCCCTCATACGCACGCACAACTCCGCTTTACCTGTCCCATCCTTGAGGTAGTTAGAGACCGAGCGTGGTGCGTTTTTGCCGAGACCATGTGCAACCGCACACAAATCTTTTCATTCAGTCATATTGCAGAACCAATTGCCTGTTTCCCTCTCACGAACTTAAACAGACGGAGGCGGGGAGTGCTTAGCCATTTCATTAATGAGTCCGACCACTGGCGCGCCCGCGCAGGAGAGGCACGCGTTCTCGCGAGTCAAATGAATGATCCGGAGTCCAAACGCGCGATGCTGCGAATCGCTAGGGACTATGAGCGCCTTGCTAAGAGGACGGAACACCTACCCGCGCGTCTACCAAATTGGACGAAACATTAGAGTACCTTGACCGCCCGAGCCGACGGCTGCGTGCCCATTAAAGCGAACGGGGCCGCTCGCACGTGTCGCCCTGCTTGCGCACAATCGCGATCAGCTCGCCCACATTGCGCAAGCCCTGCGCCGCCACGAGCCCGAACTCTGCCAGATGCGCCCGCAACGCGTTCACCAGCATCGTGCGCTGCCGCACCAACTGCTCGCGGCCACGATGTAGCAGCTGGCTTGCCTGCTGCTCCCCCGTCTTGACTGGCACAAAGCGCATCCTCGGGCGTTGAACCGCCTCGCAAATCGCTTCGGCATCGGCGGCATCGTTCATGTTGCGCCTAATGTACGCCTTGACGTATTGCGCAGGCATCAATCGCACCTCGTGGCCGAGCGCGCACTACTCCCGCGCCCGGTAGTGTGGCAATCCCACCGGCCGCGCTGGCGAGCCCTTCAAAGGCGGCAAGAGCAAAACGGAGATCGCCCGCACCATGTTGCCGGCGATCGCCAATATCTCGTAGAACGGGGCGTCCTGCGGCTCGATTTTGACCGCCGCCTCACACTGCAGTTTCGCGGCTCCGCTGTCGCCTCCGATGCGGGACTGCTCGCGTATCGCGAACTTGACGACGCGCTTGGACTGGCCGCACTGGCAGGCGAGATGGTCGCTCCAGCGCGGACCGGCAGTAATGGTCGCCCCACTGGTCGGTTTGTTGCGGCAGTCTTTGTTCGGTCGTTTAGTTGGCTATGACGATGTGAAACGATGCCGAACGGCTGCGTCACGATCCGGCCATGCCGTGGGTTGTCGGCGGCGCAGGGCTGTGCGGCTTATGACATTGGTGAGATGGATCAGGCCGAGGGTCGGATCCGCCTTTAAGCGCTCGACCAGCGCGCCGGACGGCGAACGGAACGTGCGCGCGGTGTAGGCCTTGCGCATGCTATTCTCTAAAGTGCGTAAAAACGGCCCCGCTAATCTCGCTACCTAGAACGCTCGCTGCCCGCGCCAGCGCTCTGGCGGCGTAGAGAAGTACAGCTGAAGCGCCTCGCGGCAGGCGCCCGAACACGGCTCGACGGCAATATCTCCTTGGCCGGACTCCAAGATCAGCGCCGCGGCATTCTCGGCGCAGTTGATGCAGACTCCGGCGCGCAGCATCCCGCAGCCCGTACAGTTGCAACTCGAGTTGTGAGATATCAGTCCGAGGCTCTCGTTCATCTCGCCTTGCTTGGCAGCGTCGCGGCGCGGGCGCCCTTCGGCACCTACTCCGGCGGGATTTTCACATTATTGCCGCACAACGTCCATGCGTTGGCCGAAGTTGGGGCGATAACCTGAGCGGGAAACAGGGGTGGGGAATAGGCGATGTATCTCTTGGCCGTTATGCGGGCCATCAGAGGCGCCTTGTCGCACCGCCGCTATCGACCGGAGCTGCACTACATGCGTGGCCCGGGGCCGAAGTGGTTCGAGCGTCACGGCCGATAAGCCCGTTCGAGTTGACAACTCCCGATCGGCTTCGTCTGCCCCGTGTGCAACGGGGCTGCACGGATCGCATCTCACGACGTTTTCTCTTCTTATCTCGTGGCGCAGACACCAGGTTGGATGGGTGACCTCCACGTCGAGGACCTCCACCTGACGGACGATGCCAATGCCATGCGTGTGCTCCTACAACGCCGCCACTGGCCTCCTCGAACGCCGCGAATGGGGCACCGGCAACCACCCCAGAGACGGTACCCCATTCTGTCCACTAACGCCTCTCCCTGAGTTTTGACTGCTAGTGGTAGGCGATAATAACCAAACCTC
>JBKPOZ010000210.1:0-6091 GCA_046733355.1 Pseudomonadota bacterium
CATCGGTACCGGTAAGGAGCTCTTTGCAACTGCCAGCTCGGTCATGCAAGGAGTTAAGACGTTTCCTAACAATGCCCTGCTTAAACAATTGGTGCCGGACACGGCTGGAAATCGGCAGCAAGCGATGGATCAGCTCAAAAATTCCGTGACTGGGGACTGGCCCATCTTAAGCAGAAGGGCGTCGACAGCGCGGAGAAGGTTGGCGCTCTGGTGATTGAGGACTGCAAGGCCGTTTCGGCTCTGCTCGCAGCGAAGGCGACGCCGCAGGAAGCAAAGGAATATCGCCAATGGGCCTTCTCGGTGGCCGAGAATGTCGCGAACGCCGCGAGCGAGGGTGGGTTCCTGGGCTTTGGTGGTGAAAGGGTCAGCGATCCCGAGAAGCAGCTGATTGCCAAAATCCGAGGTGCTCTCGGCGACGCGGCTGCGACCTGACAGCGGCCGGTTGCTGTTGGCCTTTTAGCCGAGCACTCAGAAAATTCTCGGCGTTTAGCTGAATCGGATGGAACTACCTGTTTCTGCAAGCGGCGGCAAGCCTGCGATGCGTTCAACAAGGGTCTCCGGAACCCTTGCCAGACGGATCGCGGGCGCCTTCTTGATCGTGCTTGGAGTCCTGGGGCTGGCTGCACCCCTGGCGACGGGTCGCTGGTCGCTGGCGTTTCTCGGAGTCGCCCTCCTCGCGCTTGGAATGGTCGAGGCCTATGCCGCCTTCACCTCACCAAAACGCGCGCAGGTGAGCGCTTATCTGCCGAGCGTGCTCGCCGTCCTGGCCGGAAATGTCCTGCTGCTCAGCGCATCTCTCGTGCTCAGCGGCCTGCTGATTTCGCTCATCGTCATTCTCGTCATCGACGGTGCCGGCAAGATCCTGACCGGGCTGCGCACCGCGCAGACGCCACGTCTGCCGTCGCTGATCAACGGCCTGCTCGATTTCGCAGGTGCAGCGCTGCTCTGGTATCTCAATCGCAAGATCGGCACCGGACAGGCGATTGGCATTATCATCGGCGGCCTGATCGCTGCTGCGGGATGGCGGTTGTTCATGGCACCTGCCGAGGAAGACGCCCGCGACGAAATCGCCGCTGAGCCGAACGCTCATCCAGATGCCGGTCTCAAGCTTACTCCCCATGCAGCTTTCGGACGCCTTCGATCTGAGATACTCGACACCACTCGCTCAGTGCGCGCCACCGATCTCATGTGGATGTCGACACTCGTGATCGTATTCCTGGCGATCCACCTCGGCCGGATGCCGAGGTCGGACAGTCTGCTTGGCATGAGTTCGCCTTTTGCGGCGACCGCAGGAGATCTCCTGATGGCGCTGACACTGGCACTCGCGGTCGTACTTCCCGCACGTTTGTTGTGGCGACGCGCGACCAGACCACTCGAGCGGCTGGCTTGGTCACTTCATCTCGGCGAGCAAGCCGGAGCAACTCGAATGAATCGCGCCGCGGCTTGGCTGATAGGCCATTGGCTGACGACCCGGTTCAGCTTCAGCATGCGTCTGCGCGAAGGACGGGCGACGCTCGCGACAACCCTCCTGCTTCTGCTGCGGCTCGGTTTGCCACTGACTGCCTTTGTGGTCGCGTTCAATCCGATTTGGGGCTTTACCTGGTACCTCAATACCGAAAGCTGGGTAACCGGCATCTATCAGAAGCTGACCGAGCTCAGGGTTGATCCGTGGCGCGTCGGCATGATAGACGCGGTTACCCGCACCTACGGTGGCGGCGACGAGTTGTTTCAGATACAGCCGCCCGGCGTGACAGGGACTGGAGACTTCAGCTTCCTCGTCATCGGCGATCCAGGGGAGGGGGACGCCTCGCAGCTTGCTTTGGTGTCAAGGTATCTCGAGCTCGGACACAGCGAAAGCGTGAAGTTCCTGGTCGTTGCCTCCGATGTGATCTATCCCGCCGGTGCGATTGAGGATTACGAGTCTAACTTCTATCTTGCATTCCAGGGGTTCGCCAAGCCGATCTACGCGATCCCGGGAAATCACGACTGGTTCGACGCATTGGAGGCATTTAACGCGAACTTCCTCGAGCCTAAGGCGGCCCGCGCCGCAATCGAAGGCCGCGTTGCTGCTGATCTCGGGCTCACCGGTACCAACGTCGACCGCATCGATAGACTGCTGGCGCAGACGGCCCGCCTTCGGGATCTCTACCAGCTTGGTGTCGGCACGCAGCGCGCACCGTTCTTCGAATTGCAGACCAGCGATTTTGCACTGTTGGCGATCGACACTGGAATACTACGCACTCTCGATGCGCGACAATGGGCCTGGCTCGAGCGAGCCCTTGACCGAAGTCGTGGCAAGTTCATCATGGCAATTGTGGGCCATCCGCGCATTGCCGGCGGGCATGATATTCCGCCGATCGCGGAAGGCCATGACGTAGCTGATACTGCCGGTAAATTTGCAGCGCTGTACCGGCTGCTGGCGCGCCACAATGTCAAGATCGCCATGGCCGGCGATACGCACGATTTCGAGTATTATCGGGAGAGGTTGCAGGACGGCCGAGTCATGCATCACTTCGTCAATGGCGGTGGCGGAGCATATCTCAGCATTGGCACGGCTCTGGACTTCCCGAAGCAGCCGGCGACCTCCGACTGGGCATTCTATCCCTCGACCGACCGGGTTCGCGCCAAACTCGATGACGAGACACCTCTCTGGAAGGAGCCATTCTGGTATTGGATCAAATGGTTCAAGGCTTGGCCGTTCAGCATCGAAGCTCTGTCCGGCATGTTCGATTTCAACCGCGCGCCATTCTTTTTAAGCTTTTTGGAGGTGCGGGTGGAACGGTCAAAAAAACAGGTTGTCCTTGTGCTGAACGGTGTCCATGGTCCGCTGCGTTGGGCCGATCTACAGACCGGAGGGGTCGTATTTCCACCAGGGGCCATGCCAGACCGTCCTGTGGAGTTCATCATCAAGATGGATGGCGAGTAATGGTTGAGAGCGTAATGTCGCCAGAAAACGTAGGGATTCCTCTCCATGCTCTCTATTTGGCAAGAGCCAAACTGCTCGGCGATTTCGTTATGGGCTCGTGATCTTCGATATACTTACTGTCGCAATTTTCCTGCTCAGTCACTAATTCCACAGCAATGGTGGTTTATCCCGGTCGACTTTGCCCTCGCCTTGGCGTTCTTGCTGGACTTCGCAGTGCGCCTCTATGCGGATCGTCATCTGCGCACTCAGCTCCTCAATTTCGCGGTCCTGAGCGATCTTGTGGTGATTGTGAGCCATTGCTTCCGGCGTTTATCGACAATCGCATTCCTACGCGTGCTGCGAACAGTGAGGTTGTTGCGCTCAGATCGAGTGCGGTCATTAAAATTGATTCTTGCCTTTTTGACCTGGATCAATGCTGCACCCGCCTTGCAATGCATTCACTACTGTGTCTCGCCTCGACTGTTTCCATATCGATCATAGTTGGTTTGCGGCGAGACGGCCGGCAACCGCCCCGTTTTTGGGCAGGAAGAGCGCAGAATGGCTACCTACCGGGTGCGTCAGAAGCTCGTCGCCATCGGCGATGACTTTTGGATCGAAAACGACCACGGGGAGCCGGTCTATAAGGTCGACGGTAAGGCGCTGCGGCTGCGGAAGACTCTGATCTTCGAAGACGTCGACGGGAACGAGCTATGCACGATCCAGGAGCGCATGTTGCGGATCAAGGACAGCATGGAGATTGAAGACTCTGGCGGCCGACGGCTGGCCATGGTCAAGAAGGCACTCATAGCGCCCTTGCGCGATCGCTGGTCGGTCAGTGTGGCCGACGGCCCCGATCTGGACGTGCAGGGCAATCTGCTCGACTACGAATATACTGTTGGCGCGGGCCGGAATAAGATCGCGGAGGTTTCAAAGAGGTGGTTCCGCCTGGCGGACACGTACGGCGTACAGATCGAGTCTGGGCAAAACGACGTGCTGATCCTGGCGGTGACGGTGGCACTTGACTCGATGGCCCACCCCGCAAAGTGAGCCGCAGGGGCTGGACCTTTTCACGCTCGGCCTTGGTTGGACTGCTGATTGAGAAACCTGGTATGGCCTCCATTCGCGATAAAAACCTAGCTTTTGGAACACTGCCGGACATCGAGGTGGCAGCAGCCTCAGCATCACCGAGCGGAGTGTTCGGCACCAGCAACGAGCACATGCCGTGACGGCGCCCCGATTTGCCGGTCGCAAGGTGGTCATCACCGCTGGCCCAACTCACGAACCAATCGATGCCGACCACTTCATCTCAACGCACGACACCGGTCAGTTGGGCTATAAGCTTGCGGAAGCCGCAATTCGCTCAGGCGCGCAGACCGTCTTGGTATCGGGTCCGCTCAATCTTCCTCTGCCCCCAGGGGTTCAGGTGATGCCGGTCAACACTGCGCTCGAGATGCTCAGAACCTGCGAGCGTGAACTCCCTTGCGACATTGCCATCTTAGCAGCCACGGTAGTCAAGTGGCGCTTGGCCGATGAAGGAGCAGCCGGCTTGGAGCTTTCTTTGGTTGAGAATCCCGACATTGCCAAGAGCATCGGAACGCACCGCGACGCTCGGCCAATGATCGTCGTCGGCTTCTCGACCGAGCGAGCGAACCCCGTCGAGAATGGCCGCAGGACGTTACGAGAAACGGGATGCGATCTCATGCTTATCGAGGATGCGAGCCCCGAGGCAGAGAGTCTGATCAGCGACCGGGTTACGATCCATCTTGTCAGCAGGGATAAAGTCGAAACGTGGTCCCGCCTGGGCAGGAAGGAAATCGCTCGGCGGTTGACGGAAGTGCTGGCAACGAGGCTTGCTGCACCCTTGCATGAAGGAGATTGAGAGTGAGGCTCGATCAGGAAAACCCCAGCGACAGAATTGAGGATCAGCGGGGTGGTGGCTTTGGCCGAGGTGGCTTTGGCTTCCCCGGCGGTGGCGGACGCATCGGGATCCCGATGGGAGGACGGGGTGGCTTAAGCCTCTCGACGATTCTCGTTCTGGTCGTCATCTATTTCGCTGCCAAATTGCTGTTCGGCATCGATCTTTCCGATATGCTCACCCAAGGCGGCGTTCAGGTCCCGAGCGATCGGAGTGGCACCGAATATACGATCCCCGGCGCCAATACGGATGTCACCAACCCGGGCGACACAGGCGGCGGGGTTGGCTCTAAGCAGGTTAACACCGACGCCGGCAAGGACTTCGTGGCGCGGGTCCTCGGCTCGACCGAACGGGTCTGGGACGAGATCTTCAAAAAAATGGGCAGGCAGTATCAGAAGCCGAACTTGGTTCTGTTCTCGGATTATGTCCAATCGGCCTGCGGCATGGCCCAGTCAGCCATGGGTCCGTTCTACTGTCCTGTCGATCACAAGGTTTATATTGATCTGAGTTTCTACCAAGACATGAAGTCGAAACTCGGCGCGCCGGGTGATTTTGCGCAGGCCTATGTGATTGCCCATGAGGTTGGCCATCATGTTCAGAATCTTTTCGGCATCGCCGAGAAGGTCACGCAGGCGCAAAAGAGGTCGTCGGAAACAGAGGCGAATCAGCTGTCCGTGCGCATGGAACTTCAGGCGGACTGCTTTGCCGGCGTCTGGGCCAAGGAAGCGAACGCCACCAAGAAGATCCTGGAGCAGGGGGATATCGAGGAAGGTTTGAATGCTGCTGCCGCAATTGGTGATGACCGATTGCAGAAGCGCGGGCAGGGTTACGTCGTGCCCGACGCGTTCACGCATGGCAGTTCCGAGCAGCGCGTCCGCTGGTTCAAGAAGGGCCTCGAGGGTAATGATCTCCGCGCTTGCGACACCTTCAGGGCGGACCAACTCTGAGGCGGCAAACGCGGTTTCGTGCAAACGCAGTTCATGACAGGGAGAATACGTTGATGGATATCTCAGCAATTGGTCGTCAGTTCGGCCTTGATGAATCCCAAACTCGCGCAGCGCTTGATGCGCTTGCGCCCGTTGTCGCAGCTGGTGTGAGGCAAACAGCCCAATCTCCTGATGGCCTGCAGGACATCCTGTCATCGGTGCTGACCGGTGGTCATGGTCACGCATTGCAGGACGAGCAAGCTGTCAGTTTCGATAATGCCAAGTCGAAGGGCGATGATATTCTCGGCCAGATTTTTGGTAACAAGGATGTCAGCCGCGAGGTGG
>JBKPOZ010000211.1:0-7192 GCA_046733355.1 Pseudomonadota bacterium
TTCGTCGGCAGCGTCAGATGTGTATAAGAGACAGACTCTGGTCTATGCCTGCGATCACGAGCCATACTCGCGCGCGCTCGGTCTTGGGGACGGCACGATCGTTGGGCAGGATTTAGAGCATGCCGAGTTCGTGCGCGGGGCGGACCTCCTCATCCATGACGGGCAATACACCGCCCAAGAATATCCAACGAAGATGGGCTGGGGGCATAGTCCGGTGGAATACGTCGTGAAGATAGCGGAGCTGGCACCGGTGAAAAGGCTTGCGCTCACGCACCATGATCCGCGTCGGGACGATAACGCCATCGACCGCGTCATAGCATCGATGCGTCAAACGACCTCGCTCGATATTTTTGCCGCCAGCGAGGGGCAGGTTGTGGAGCTTAAACGGCGGCGCGCTCTCAAAGAAGCCATTGATGTCAGGAAAGAGTCGGCCGAGATACCTGCGGAGCAGAAGCTCCCTTCGCCAGTGGTGCTGCTCACGATTGCAGACCCGCGCGTGTCCGCAGTGATTTCCGATGCGTTAGAAGCAGAGAGCATCGTTGCTCGTTCATTGGAGAATGTCGATGCTACGTCGCTGTCATTTCTCAAAGAACGCCCAGCGCTCGCCATAATCGAGCATGCGCCGTCGCGAATAGACGGGATCGCTCTGTGTCGTGCGCTTCGGCAACACGCACCTGAGCGCCGATTGCCTATACTCCTCGTCGCTGGGCACGAGGATGCGGACGCGGGCACTGGAGCTGGTGTTTCAGATTGTTTGATAAAGCCATTCACGGAGGCACATGTAAGAACGAAAGTGCGCACATGGTTGTTGCGGCAGGCATGTACTGAAAGAATCAAACGCCGCAGCCATGTCGATGAGACGCGACCCGTGCCCGTGCTCCAGCTCGTATCCACCGGTGGGGCGCGTCCAGCTGATAAAATCGAAGATTTAGCACGAGTTCTAGAGAATGCATCTGCTAGAGAGCAACTTGATATCAGCTCGGAGAAGGCAGACCTGCTCTGGATGTATGGCAGAGAAATCGCTGCATTTTGACACGCCTGCCTTCAGTAAGCAGCTGGGTCGGATCATCGCCGACGCAACACGCAGGGTTGCGCGCAAAGCTAACTGAACCGTACTTGCCGTGCGCGGTCGTCGGTGACGATTGCTCTTCATCCAGGAGCGGACTTCACTCCGCAGTCAAGCTTTAGGCAATTCATGACCCGATGCGGCGCTTGGTCGGATCGGAATTCCGCAGTGCAGCGAGCCCCTGACTTCATGCTCGCCAATCGGGTATGCTGTCCAAGACTCCGTTGCCAGCTGCAGCGCATGACATTCGATCTACTAAATCGGCGCAAGCTCCTTGCCGCGCTGGGCGGCGCGACGGCATGGCCGCTCGCGGCGCGGGCGCAGCAAGGCGGGAAAATATATCGCATTGGGATTCTGGAGCCACTACCGGCGACACGCAACACAGCCAATCTCGATGGCTTGCGCAAAGGTTTACGGAATCTGGGTTACGTCGAAGGGCAAAACTTGGTTATCGAGTATCGGTCGGCTGATGGTCGGGCGTTGCGATTCCCGGACCTCGCATCCGAATTGGTCGGTCTCAACGTCGATTTGATTCTGGCGAGAGGGACTCCTGCCACTACTGCGGTGCAAAACGCGACCGGAACAATTCCAGTGGTCATGGTGACAATGGGAGGCTCCGGTGCCATCGTGGCGAGCTTCGCGCGTCCGTCGGGCAATAATCACGGGTGTGATTACCTTCAGCACTGAGCTGAGTGCGAAACGCGTTGAAATCCTCAAAGAACTGGTTCCGGGTCTCTCACGAGTCGGGTTGCTTCACAACATGGGAAAATCCAGCTGTGCCACCCGAATGGGAAGAGACAAAAATGGCGGCACGATCGCTAGGTCTTCAGGTTGAGATCCTTGATGTGCGCAGTGAGGGTGACCTGCGCCGCGCATTCGAACTGATAGTCCAACAGCATATCGATGGGCTTGTCGTTGGAGCGGACGGTCTCACCCAAATGTATCAACAAACGATTGTTGACTGGGTAGCGCGCAATCGGGTGCCTGCCATCTTCCCAGCCCGCGAGTTCGTCGAAGCCGGGGGATTGATCGGCTACGGGGTGAACTATCCTGACCTCTATTTCCAGCTCGCCAGTTTCGTCGATAAGCTATTCAGGGGCGCGAAGCCGACCGAGCTCCCCGTGCAACAGCCGACCAAGTTCAAGCTGGTCATAAACGCTAGGACTGCGAAGACGCTCGGCCTCGAAATCCCGCCCGCCCTGCTCGTGCGCGCCGATGAGGTGACAGAGTAAGGTCGAGCAGGCTGTCTTGAAAAGAAACAGGACGGCATGGCGTTTCGCGATCAGGAGGAGGTATCGGAGGAGCCGCTATGCGATACAAACCGAAAAACATTGCAGCACTCCGCATAGCTCTTGGTGGTTTGCCAGATAAGATGCGGGTCGAGGCGGACCGAGGCATCGTGGTATCCGCAAAGACCGTTGGCGACCTTCGGAAGTTGACGACGTGGCCAGAGAATTTAGTGATAACTACCCCGCAGGAACGTCATCCGGAAAGCGTACTAAAAATCAGCAAGGCTGGGATAGAGACGCACTGGCCGGCGAAACGCTAGCCGCATGAGACGCCTGCTGCCTTGACGGCCGCGATCCGAGCATAGTCAAAGCAGGCAAAATTAGCGTCGCATCGCCACCTCGCCCTGTTCCGACCTCGGCAGGCAAAACGTTTTGACACGACCAAAGACCCGATTCGGACATTCACGGCTCAGGCGTTTCGGCAGCGCAAACTGAGCCGTTGCCCCATTTCGCCAGGGGCAAATTCCTGATTTGATTACGCGTTGCGAACTGCCTGATGTGCTTTGCATGCACCGAGAAATGATGCGTCGACGCGATTTCATGACAGCAGTTGCTGGGTCAGCGGTTGCGTGGCCGCTTATGGCCGTCGCGCAGCAGCCGGTTACAAAAGTACCGCGGATCGGATGGCTAGTGACTGGCGCTCCTCCGTCCTACCGGTTTTCGCTTGGCGCATTTCGGGATGGATTAAAGTCACTAGGCTATGTTGAAGGACAAAACGTTAGCATCGAGTATCGATGGGCCGAGGGCAATCTTGCCCGACTTCCTGAATTGGCAAGGGAGCTTGTGGATCAAAAAGTCGATGTTATCCTGGCTGGTGGATCAGTTGGCGCAAAGGTCGCAAAGGATGCCACCTCACTTATCCCCATAGTGGTAGCGGGCGCTGGGGACCTTATTGAGATCGGGGCTGCGAAGAGCCTCGCCAGACCGGGCGGTAATCTGACAGGCTTTATTGCAAATTTACCGGACATGGCAACGAAACGATTTCAGATCATAAAGGAGCTTCTGCCAAGCGCTAGGCGAGCAGCTGTGCTTTGGAATCCCACTGATTCTTATACCAAGGTTGAGCTGAATATTGCCCAGGAATTCGCCGCCGCAAACCATATCGACATCTCACTTCACAACGCTCGTGAGCGCGAGGAATTGAGGAGCACACTGGCTAACATTCCGCAATCGTCTCCGTATATTCTGATAGTCTTGAGCGACCCTTTTATGTTCACGCACAGGAAAATTGTTGCCGATGCTGTCGGCAAATTACGGCTTCCAGCAGTCTACGGATACCGCGAATACGTTGATGATGGAGGAATGATCAGCTATGGCGCTAGCATCACTGATACGTATCGTCGCGCGGCTGGTTACGTCGATAGGATTCTCAATGGTGCAAACCCCGGTGATCTTCCCATTCAACTGCCGATCAAAGTTGAACTTATCGTCAATCTCAAGACTGCCAAAATGATTGGTTTTGTGCTTCCCGACTCATTCCTACTGCGCGCCGACGAGGTGATTGAGTAATGCTAGCTTTGCCGCGTCGCTCACAGCCGCTAATCGCAGTTTCTGAGACCACGAGAGCTGTCTCGATGATGTCTGTTGATTGACGAGAAGGCGACTTTTTGCCGCAATGCTCGCGAGGGCCGAATCTTACCCTGAGCCGTCATTAGCCGGGCTGAAATCCCCGCAGCGCAGCACAGTCTCCTGTCGTGTGGGACGTGTGCTATCCTTCTGGCTGCAAGCACTGGAGGTATGGCACAATGAAGCGGCGCGAGTTCATCACTCTTCTCGGCGCGTCGGCGGCATGGCCCCGCGCCGCGCTCGCGCAGCAGGCAACCAAAACTTACCGGATCGGCTTCGTAGGTTTGACATCGGCCGGCAGTCTGCCCGAACGTCCTGAAGCCTTCCGCGCCGGCCTCCGTGATCTCGGTTATCAGGAGGGCCGGAATATTGTGATTGAGTATCGCTGGGCAGAAGGACGGTACGAGCTCCTGCCCGCCTTTTTCGCCGACTTGGTCCGGCTAAACGTCGATGTCATCGTCACCCATGGAACGCCGGGAGCGTTAGCTGCAAAACAAGTCACCAACACGATTCCCATCGTCGTAGCGATTATTGCTGATCCGGAGGGGTCAGGTCTGGTCGCAAGCCTCGCCGGGCCGGGCGGGAACGTGACAGGAGTGGCCTATTTCACTCCGGAACTCTGCGCCAAGCGGCTCGAACTGCTTAAGGAAACCATGCCCGGCCTGACTGACGTTGGTGTCCTGCTCAACCCGATAAATCCAGCAAACGCGCAAATTCTACCAGCTATGAGGCGTACGGCCGAGCCGCTTAAGCTGAAGCTTCACCAATTCGGCGTACGCGAACCCGCTGAGTTCGAAGCTGCATTTGCCGAGATGGCATCAAAGCGCATTGGCGCTCTTGTAGTGATCGACGATGCGAACCTCGTCGCGAACGCGCAGACCTTGGCTCAAATGGCGTTGCGGCAGCGTCTGGCTTCGAGTGGGTGGCCGGATTACGCGGCCGCCGGTGGTCTATTGTCCTACGGGGTCAACTTTCCCGACATGTTCCGACGCGCAGCGAACTTTGTGGACAAGATTCTGAAGGGTGCGAAGCCGAACGACTTGCCCGTCGAGAGGCCGACCAAATTTCGAGACGATTGTCAACCTCAAAACAGCCCGAGCCATCGGCATCGAAGTATCGACATCACTCCTACTGCGCGCCGACGAAGTAATCGAATGAAAGACGCTTCACGTTGCTGCACCTGCTCAGGGCCGGTTATGGCACCTCTCGGTCGTTCGATCAGATTGAGATTAGGACTGTAGGTGCCAGCAGAGGGGCCTAGGGCTTGAAACTACCCGCCAAGCTCTTGAGGCGGGGCACACGGTGCGCGCCTTTGCGCGCTCCGCAGATGACATCATGATCTCGGACCACGAGCTGGAGAAACGTCGGGGTAACGCTCTGAGGAGCAGCGACGTCACGGCTCAAATCTGGCGCGGCCCGAAGCCAATGTGACGGGGTTCTCCTCGCTTGCCGCCGAGCTTGAGGCGAAGCGACTCGAACTATTGAAGGAAATGGTCCCTAGAATGTCCCGGGTTGCCGCATTCAGCAATCCTACAAACCACTACATGCCGACCGCGTTGCAGAGCGCGCGCCAGGGCGCGGAGATGCTGCACGCGGCGCTCACTATCCACGAGGTCAGCGACATCACCACGCTCGATGCAGCGTTCGAAAAATTGCTGAAGGATCGACCTGACGCCTTCATGGTGCTGGCGGATCCGTTCCTGCTGACCCACCGCGGCCGTATTGCCCAGTTCGCCATCGCGAACAAGTTTCCCTCTGCGTATACCTATCGTGAGCATGTCGAGGCGGGCGGATTGATCGCCTACACACCGAATTATCACGACCTATTTCGGCGGGCGGCCATCTACGTCGACAAAATACTGAAGGGCGCGAAGCCGGGCGATCTTCCCGTCGGACAACCGACGAAGTTCGACCTAGTCATCAACCTGAAGACCGCGAAGGGGCTCGGCCTTACGATCCCGCCGATGTTGCTCGCGACTGCGGACGAGGTGATCGAATGAGACGGCGCAAGTTCATCACACTGCTCGGCGGCGTAGCGTGGCCGCTTGCGGCGCGTGCGCAGCAGCCGGCGATGCCGCTCGTCGGCTTCGTCAGCGGCCAGTCTTCCAATGGCTCCGAGCGCCATGCGGTTGCGTCCCGTAATGGGCTCAGCGAAAGCGGCTACGTCGAAGGCCAAAACGTGACCGTGGAGTACCACTGACTGGACGGTCAATACCATCGACTACCATCGCTTATGGCTGATCTCATCCACCGTGACGTGGCTGTTATCTCCACACCTGCCAGCAATCCTGCCGCGCTTGCGGCCAAAGCCGCGACGACGACGATCCCCGTTTTCAGCGTCGGCGTTGATCCGGTCAAACTTGGTCTAATCGCCAGCCTCGCGCGACCGGGCGGCAATGCAACCGGCATTAATTTTTTCATGGCTGAAATTGTGGGCAAAGGGCTTGGGCTGTTGCACGAGTTGGTGCCCAAATCAATTCGCATCGCCGTGCTCGTCAATCCGGCCAATGTCTCGACCGCTGAACCCACGTTACGTGAGATACCGGCAGCTGGACGCGGCCTCGGACTGCAATTCAGGTACTCAACGCCAGCACCAGCCGCGAGATTGAGGAGGCGTTCGCCAATCTCGTACGCGACCGGGCAGATGCCCTTTTTGTCGCGCCCGATAGCTTCTTCCAAAGCCAACGCGTCCAATTGGCGACGCTTGCCTCGCGCTATGCAATTCCGACCGCTTATCCCGTTCGCCAATATGTCGAGGCCGGTGGGCTAATGAGATATGGGACCGATATTTTAGATACGTATCGTCAAACCGGCATGTATACAGGTCAAATCCTCAAAGGCGCGAACCCTGCCGAACTGCCGGTCATGCAGTCGACCAAATTCGAGTTTGTCATCAACCTGCAAACGGCCAGAGCGTTGGGCATCGAGGTGCCGAACTCTCTGCAGTTGCTGGCCGACGACCTGATCGAATAGGGCTGCTGTTTGCTGCATCTGCTCATGGCAGCTTTTGGCACTGACCGGCCATAAGCATTTGCGGCCTTATGTCCGCAGCTGGTGAGAGAAGACATCTACGCCACCAGCTTCCTTGTCATTGTAAAACTCTCGCCCGTTTACGGGCGTAGCCAACGCACGCCCGGTATTGCGTTGAACCGCCCGGCTACTCCTCGCCGGGCCATTTTATTAACCCTTGGCCTGCATCCATTTGCGGCGACTAAGAAAGAGAGAACAACACACATGAGCCGAAATCGATTCTTACCCGGCAATGATGGAC
>JBKPOZ010000212.1:0-39881 GCA_046733355.1 Pseudomonadota bacterium
GTTACCAATCCGCTCGAGCCGCTCATTGCGGCCAAGCTTTGTCGACGCAAACGCCTCAATGAAGCTTCGCTGATTCCGAATCATTGCGGTTCTCCCTCACCCGAGAGAATCACCACTGCAGAATTTCGCAACGGTTCCCGCATGCGGGGAGAGGGAGTGAAACGGTGGTGAGTGCTAAGCTGATGTTCGCACCGACCGTGCACTCCCTCTCCCCGTGTCAACGGGGAGAGGGTGGGGTGAGGGGCGATGCCGCTGCACAAGGAGAATGCAAATGGCGGTGTGGAGCAAGATCGCCAAGCAAAAGAACATCCGCTACTTTCTGATCGCGTTCGTCGACCTGTTCGGCACCATGCGCGCGAAGATCGTGCCGGCGAGCGCGATCGAATCCGTGGCAAAGTCAGGCGCCGGATTCGCTGGCTTTGCCACCTGGTTCAACATGACGCCGGCCGATCCCGACGTGCTGGTCATGCCGGAGCCGGACAGCCTCATTCAGCTGCCGTGGAAGCCCGAGGTCGCCTGGGTAACGGGCGATCTCTACATGGCTGGCAAGGCGGTCGAGCAGAATCCGCGCCAAATACTCAAGCGGGTGATCTCGGCTGCGAGCGATGCCGGATACGAGATGAAGACGGGCGTCGAGTGCGAATATTTCCTGATTAGGCCGGACGGACAGGCGATCTCGGATGCGGCCGACCAGCAGAGCAAACCGTGCTACGACCAGCAGGCGCTCATGCGCCGCTACGACGTCATCGCCGAGCTGTGCGACGCCATGGTGACGCTCGGCTGGAAGCCGTATCAGAACGACCACGAGGATGCGAACGGCCAGTTCGAGATGAACTGGGAATACGACACCGCGCTGCGCACCGCCGACAAGCATGCATTCTTCAAATTCATGGTGAAGTCGATCGCAGAAAAGCACGGACTGCGCGCGACGTTCATGCCCAAGCCCTTCGCGCATCTCACCGGCTCCGGCTGTCACGTGCATGCCTCGCTCTGGTCGAAGAAATCCGGCGGCTGCGTGTTTGCGGATACGAAGGACGAGCTTGGTCTCTCACTCACCGCGTATCACTTCATCGGCGGGCTCATGCATTCGGTGGAGGCGCTGTGCGCGTTCACCAATCCGGTGGTGAACTCGTACAAGCGCATCAATGCGCCGCCCACGCTTTCCGGCGCCACCTGGTCACCGAGCAGCGCGACCTATGCGGGCAACAACCGGACGCACATGATCCGCATACCCGATGCGGGGCGGTTCGAGCTGCGCCTCGGCGATGGGGCCGCGAATCCCTATCTGCTGCAAGCAGCGGTGCTCGCTGCGGGCCTCGACGGCGTCAAGCACAAGCGCGATCCGGGCAAGCGCCTCGATATCAACATGTACACCGAAGGCCACAAGGCGAGCGACGCGAAGAAGCTGCCGCTCAATCTGCTCGATGCGCTCCGCGCGCTCGAGCAATCGGAGATGTTCGCGACTGCCTTCGGGAAGAGCGTGATCGCCTCGTACCTGAAACTCCGCCACGACGAGTGGAACGCCTATTCGCGCCACCTTACCGACTGGGAGCGCCAGAACACGCTGGATTGCTAATTGTTGTGAAACTCATGACACGCGTAAATCTCCAGCGCGCTCCCTCTCCCCGCGGGGGAGAGGGTTGGGGTGAGGGGGACCGAGAAGTCTCGAGAGTCCTTAACCCCTCACCCCGCCCCTCTCCCAATGGGAGAGGGAGCAGGCCTGAGTCCGCCGCCGCCACGTGGCTCTACTAACAATGCGCTATTCCGCACTTGCGCTGGCCTGGAATGCCGTCACCGGCAACCGGCATTGGCAGCCGCTGTGGCGCGAGCCCGAGCCGCGCGATTTCTATGACGTGCTGATCATCGGCGGCGGCGGACACGGGCTTGCCACCGCCTACTACCTCGCCAGGGAGCACGGCGTGCGCAAGGTCGCCGTGCTGGAAAAAAGCTGGATCGGCTCTGGCAATGCCGGGCGCAATACCACCATCATCCGCTCCAACTATCTGCTCGATGGCAATATCCCGTTCTACGAATGGTCCCTGAAACTTTGGGAAAAGCTCGAGCGCGAGCTCAACTACAATACCATGGTGAGCCAGCGCGGCGTGCTCAACGTCTATCATTCCGATGTGCAGCGCGATGTTTTTGCCCGACGCGGTAACGCCATGCGCCTGCATGGTGTTGATGCGCAATTGCTCGACCGCGATGGCGTGCGGACGCTGGTGCCCTATCTCGACTTCGACGATGCACGATTTCCCATTCACGGTGGGCTTTTTCAGAAACGCGGCGGCACGGTGCGCCACGATGCGGTGGTGTGGGGCTATGCGCGCGCCGCCGACAGGCTTGGCGTCGATATCGTTCAGAACTGCGAGGTCACCGCTATCCGCGTCCGCGATGGCCATGTCACTGGTGTCGAGACGACGCGCGGGGCGATTCGCGCGAACAAGGTTGCGCTGTCGGTAGCGGGCTCGAGCTCGCGCCTTGCGGCAATGGCCGGCTTGCGGCTGCCCATTGAAAGCCACGTGCTGCAGGCGTTCGTATCCGAAGGCATCAAACCGCTGGTGCATCACGTGATCACCTTCGGCGCTGGACACTTCTATATCAGCCAATCGGACAGAGGTGGCCTCGTATTCGGCGGGGATATCGACGGCTACAATTCCTACGCGCAGCGCGGCAATCTCGGCGCCATCGAAGATGTCTGCGAGGGCGGCATGGCGCTCATGCCGGTGCTCGGGCGGCTGCGCATCGTGCGTTCCTGGGGCGGCTTGGTCGACATGTCCATGGATGGCTCGCCCATCATTGATCGCACGCCGGTTGCGGGCCTCTATCTCAACGCGGGCTGGTGCTATGGCGGGTTCAAGGCGACACCTGCGGCAGGCTGGTGCCTCGCGCATCTGATCGCGCGCGATGAGCCGCATCCGCTCGCTTCCACCTATCGGCTCGATCGTTTTGCCAGCGGCCGTCTGATCGACGAGCGCGGCGCCGGCGCGCAGCCCAATTTGCACTGATGCGCATTGATTGTCCCCATTGCGGCTCGCGCGACGTGCGCGAATTCAGCTATCTGGGCGATGCGACGGTGCAGCGGCCGCATGCTGATGCGGGCGACGCGCTCGCGCGCTTCACCGAGTATGTCTATTTGCGCGACAATCCGGCCGGACCGCATCGTGAGCTCTGGTATCACGCAGCAGGGTGCCAAGCCTGGCTTGTGGTAACACGCAACACGCGCACCCACGACATCCTCGCGATCGAGAGTCGCGCCCCATGAGAGAGGAGCGGGCGAAGCAGGTCGGGCAACCGTTTCGGCTGGCGCAGGGCGGAGACATCGACCGCTCGCGCGTGCTGCGCGGGCGCTTTGACGGCCGCACCATCCAAGGGTTTGCCGGTGATACGCTTGCCTCGGCGTTGCTGGCGAACGGCGTCCACCTCGTGGCGCGCAGTTTCAAATATCACCGTCCGCGCGGCATTCTGTCTGCCGGCTCCGAGGAGCCCAACGCGCTCGTCGAGATGCGCTCTGGAAGTCGCCGCGAGCCCAACACCAGGGCGACCGTCGCGGAGTTCTACGACGGGCTGGAAGCGCGCAGCCAAAATCATTGGCCCTCCTTGCACTTCGATCTCCTGGCAGTGAATGGCTTGCTGAGCCCGGCGCTGGGCGCCGGCTTCTACTACAAGACCTTCATGTGGCCGCCGAGCTTCTGGGAGCGCCTGTATGAGCCGCTCATCCGCCGGGCGGCGGGGCTCGGGCGCGCCGCGGGCGTGCGCGACCCCGACAGTTACGAGCACGACAACGCGTTCTGCGACGTTCTAATTATCGGCTCGGGGCCGAGTGGACTTGCTGCGGCGCTGGTTGCCGGACGTGCCGGCGCGCGCGTGGTCCTGTGCGAAGAGGACTTCCGCTTCGGCGGACGGCTTCTTGGCGAATCATGCGAGATCAACGGCACGCCTGGCCATCTCTGGGCCGCGCGCACGTTCGAGGAGCTGCGCGCGATGCCCGAAGTGCGCCTTCTTTCGCGCACGACGGTGTTCGGCGTCTATGACGGGGGGACCTACGGCGCGCTCGAGCGCGTTTGCGATCACATGGCCGTGCCGCCGCCGCATGCGCCGCGACAACGCGTGTGGCGCATTGTGGCGAAGCAAGCGGTGCTCGCCGCCGGCGCTATCGAACGCCCCATGGTTTTCGCGGGCAATGACAGGCCGGGCATCATGCTGGTCTCGGCGCTGCGCACCTACGCGAACCGCTTCGGCGTCGCGTGCGGGCGGCGCATTGCGTTGTTCGTGAACAACGACGATGCCTGGCGCAGCGCAGCTGATCTCGCGCGCTGCGGCGTTGTGGTTGCCGCCGTCATTGACACCCGCGGCGCAGTTGTCCCAGAGGTGAGAGCGCATGCGGGGGCCGCACGCGTCATCACCGGCGCGACCGTGCTCAAGGCGAACGGCGGTACGGCGCTTCGTTCGGTTACCGTCCGCAGCAAGCACGGCAAGGAGACAATTGCGGTCGATGCGCTCGGTATCTCCGGCGGCTGGAATCCCAACGTGCATTTGACGTGCCACAAGGGCGCGCGGCCGGTGTGGAGCGAGCGCATCGCCGCTTTTGTGCCCGGCACACCTCCTGCGGGCATGCGCGTCGTGGGCGCCGTAAGCGGCAGCATGACGCTTGCCGCATGCCTGCGCGCAGGCGCGCAGGAGGGTTACGCGGCGGCAGAGCAGTGCGGCCTTCACCCCAAGCCGCTCGCGACCAGCGCGGACGACGAGCCCTGCGCGGTTGACGCGTTCTGGCAAGTCGATCCATCCGCGAAGGCCTTCATCGATTTTCAGAACGACGTGACCGGCGCGGATGTGGCGCTCGCCGAGCGCGAAGGATTTCGGTCGGCGGAGCATCTGAAGCGCTACACGACGCTCGGCATGGCGACCGATCAGGGCAAGATCGGCAACATGCACGGGCTCGCGGCGCTCGCCACCCTCACCGGGCGCACAATCCCGCGCACCGGCATCACCACGTTCCGGCCGCCGTATACACCCGTTGCCATCGGAGCCTTTGCGGGCCCACATCGCGGCAAACATTTCCGCCCTGCGCGGCTGACGCCCTCTCATGACTGGGCGCAAGAGCAGGGCGCGGTTTTTGTCGAGGCCGGCGCGTGGTTGCGCGCCCAGTATTTTCCAAAGCCAGGCGAGCGCGACTGGCTCGCCACCGTGAACCGCGAAGTGAAGACCGTCCGTTCGGCCGTGGGCTTCTGCGACGTGTCCACGCTCGGAAAGATCGAGGTGCACGGCCCTGACGCGGGCGCTTTTCTCGATCGACTCTATATCAACACGTTCTCCACCTTGCCGGTGGGCCGCGCGCGCTATGGCGTGATGCTGCGCGAGGACGGCTTCGTGCTCGACGACGGCACGTGCTCCCGCTTTGCACCCGATCGCTTCTTCATGACGACGACCACGGCCAATGCGGAACGTGTTTACCAGCACATGCAGTTCTGCCACCAGGTGTTGTGGCCCGAGCTCGACGTGCAATTCATCTCGGCCACCGACCAATGGGCGCAGTTCTCGGTGGCGGGGCCGCGCTCGCGCGAGGTGCTGGCAGAGCTTGTGACGCCGTTCGATCTGAGCAACGCCGCATTTCCCTATATGGCGGCATGCGAGCTCACGATCGCCAGGGACATCCCGGCCCGGCTCTATCGCTTGTCGTTTTCCGGTGAGCTTGCCTACGAGGTGGCCGTGCCCGCGCGCTATGGCGAGGCGCTGGCGCGCCTCTTGATGCAGACCGGCGCCGCGTGGGGCATCGCGCCCTATGGCACCAAGGCGCTCGCCGTCATGCGCATTGAGAAAGGGCATGTGGGGGGACAGGAGATCGACGGTCGCACCACGGCGCGGGACCTCGGCTTTGGCCGCATGATATCGGGCAAAAAAGACTTCGTCGGCCGGGTGATGGCCAGCCGGCCCGCCTTGCTGGAAGAGGACCGGCGCGTTTTCGTCGGCTTTAAAACCGTGTTCGCGGAGGACCGCATCGCGGCGGGCGCGCACATTGTGGCGAAGCGCGTGCCCATGACCGCCCTCCATGATGAGGGCGTCCTTACATCGGTGGCGTTCTCGCCTTCGCTGCAGCACTGGATCGGGCTCGGGCTTTTGGCACGCGGACGGGAGCGCCTGGGCGAGCGCGTCATTGCGGCCGATCCGGTGCGCGAGCGCTTCGTCGAGGTTGAGGTCTGCGCGCCTTGTTTCATCGATCCCGAGGGAGCGCGGCTGCATGCCTGAACCGATGCTGGTGGCGCGCTCCGGGTTGGAGCATCTTGCCGTGCCCGGCCGTGTTGGTGCATCGACCGGGGCTCCCGGTGTGAGCATCGCGCTGGTGCAGCATCGCGCGCTCGCTGCTGTGATGGCGCGCAGGAATCGCGCCGCGGAGCTCGCTGATCTTCCGAGGGTACCTCGCGTGGTGACGCGTTCAGCCAGGTCGTTCGTGTGGGCGGGTCCGGGGCGCTGGTTGGCAATGGCGGAGCGCATATCCGGAGAAACCTTTCTCAAAAACCTGCGCGAGCAGTTCGGGGAGCTTGCTTCTGTGATCGATCAGTCCGATGCGCGCATTCTCGTGCACCTTGCAGGTCCGCGCGCGCGTGACGTGCTTGCGAAAGGCGTGCTCATGGACCTGCATCCACGCGCGTTTCAGCCGGGCGATACGGCACTCACCAGCTTCGGGCACGTGCGCGCGCATTTCTGGCAGACCGACGCGACGCCGAGTTACGAGATCGCCGTGATGCGCAGCTGTGCAGCCGCGTTCTGGCACTGGCTCGTCGAATCCGCCGCGGCCTATGGCGTCCTGGTAGAGAACTGATCGCGCTCTAACCTAAAGGCGGACTTTGGCGTCGTGTCCGGGCTTACTCCAAATCGATAGCCTCGTAACGGCCATTCTCGTTGAGCTGGGTGCCCCATACTTTGTGCGAGCCCTGATGCTCGGTTGGACCGAAGCTGACGGGCGCGCCCAATCCCATGTCGAAGTCGTGCACCGTTCCAGCGCTTCGACCAGCTTTTCGGTGTCGAGCTGGCGACCGGCGCGTTTCATGCCTTCCAGCAACAGATTGCCCACCACGTAGCCTTCCAGCGACACGAAGTCCGGTGCCACTCCGGGGAAGTACCTGATGAGGGCGGCCTTGTATCTGAGGACTGTGGACGCGTAGCTGTCGACCGCCGGCACCACCTGGGTCACGATAACCCCCTTCGCATATCGTGGCCCGAGCAGCATCAGCTCGTCGGCAAGCGCGGTGCTGCCTACGAATGAGACGTTGGTATAGATCATCCCGGGATAGAGATCGCGCGTCTTCTCGATGAACTTCGCGGCAGCCCGATAGGTTGACACCATCACTACAGCCTTGATGGGTTTCTTGTGGGCGCGCAGGCGCGCGACCGCATCGTCCACGTCCACGGTATTGCGCTTGTAGTCGAGGCGCAGGATGGCGAGCTCGTCGCCTCGACGCAGCGCACGAACGGCCTTCGCCACGCCGGCGAAGCCTGAATCTCCATACGCATCCTGCTGGGCGAAGACGGCGATCTGCTCCGGTTTTAGTCCGCGCAGCTTCACGAGGTAACGCACCACGGCATAGGTTTCCTCCGCATAGCTGGCGCGATAATTGAAGACATAGCGATCGGGAGGATCGCGCCTGAGCAGGCCCGCCCCCGTGAACGCTCCGAAAAACAATGCTTTGCGCTCGAGCGCATATGGCAGCGCGACCACGGCCGTGGGCGTTCCCACATTGCCGATGAAACCAAAAACCTGTTGCTTGTCGTAGAGCTCGCTCATGGTTTCTGCGGTCCGCGACGGCTCATAGCCATCGTCGGCTGCGATCAGCTTCGCTTGTCGGCCGTGGATGCCGCCGGCCTCATTGATCAGCCCGAGCGCCGTTTCGATGCCGAGCTTCATCTGGTTTCCGAGCTCCTTGGCCGAGCCGCTGAACGGCGCGGAGATTCCAAGCCGAATCTCGTTATCGGTCACTCCGCGGACATTGCGCGCGCTTGCGTCACGCAATGATGCGACGGCATCCTGCGCGCCGGGTTTCGGCTCCGTTCGTGCAAACGTAGAACCGCTGCCGCTTGAGCTCAGTTGTTCGCGAGCTTTCAAGGTCTCGGCTGCATGCTTCGACGCAATGGGCGTGGTCAGCGTATCCGTACTGCGCGCGATGCCCGGCTCGGACGATTGCTTGCCTGATAGGAACAGCGCCACGCCCCCTCCTAACAATGCGGCGAGCACGAGCGCGCCCGCCGCAGCGACCCATTTGAGCGTCTGTGGTGCAGGCGGAGGCTGCCGCCTCAGGAACTGAGCATCGAGGAAGCCGGGCACCTGATCAGGTTCAGCGCCTTCGTTCTTGCGAAGCGGGGTCTGCGCCCGCGGTGCAGACTGTGCCTCTCTTGCGGAGGCCGCATCCACCGCGCGAAGTGTGCGCGCCTGATCGCGCCGCGCATCCTTGTTGGCAACGGTCTGCTCGTTGCGCTGGAGCCCCTCTGCGAGACGAGGACTTTCGCGCACCCATTTCGGAGCATACGGGTCATTCTTGTTGCTGGTTCTGTCATCAGTATCACTCATATACGCTCCCCATTACTCATGCAGTACACTGTCTTTTTGGTTGATGCTTGCGCTCGGGTCAGCGGCGGCCAGGCGCGCGAGCGCTGCCCCGCTTATTCCGCGGGCTGGAGCGCAGCAGGTTCAGGCAAGTCGGGCAGGATGTTCTCGCGCTGCCTGTTCGACGCTTGGGAAAAAATCGCCTCACTCGGCAGTTTTTTTGACGGTTCGTACCAGGGCTTCTTTTCCATGGCGCCGTCCTGAAGCGACTGCAGCAACAGGTGTCCGATTTCTTTGCCCTCGAGCGGAACGAGATTGCCATCGCAATCGCAGCGGTAGAGCTGCGGGCAGAAGTAGAGGACATGGATGCCGGGATTGAATCCTTCGAGCACCAGGAAGTGCTGCAGGCGATGGAACAGATCGTACTTTGATACGATCTTTTTTTCGGTTGTGGCCAACACGAGACGGAGCTTCTCGGGCGACCCGACGATGGTGCCTCCCTCGATAAGGATTAGCCAGTCTTTCGTCGCGATGTTATCCGGATGGATCGGAACGTAATGGGAGGGCACCTCTTCGCGCAGCTTGGACAATGTAAACCACCGCCATTGTTTGTCTGATTGATCCCCGCTGCGGAATTTCATGATTAGTGCCCCCTGTTGTGATTGCGCGACAGGAGAGCAGCAAACGCGTCTGGCAGTGTGGCCGAAATGGAAAAAATCTGGATCGTTGCAAAATTATCACAAAAAGTTCCGGCGAGGAGTGAACTACGTTGGAAGTGCCCTGGCCAGCCGCTCCCACGCATCCTCGTTGCCGGGCAGGCCGAAACGCAACCACGTGGGTTGTTCGGCGAAACGGCGCACGTAGATGCCGGCACGGCCAAGCCGGTCAAAGAGACCGGCCGCGAAATCGGTACGGACGAGCCGAAACAGCAGCGTGCCGCCGATCACTTCCAGGCCAGCAGATGCGAGCAGCGCGTCCAGCCGTGTAGCGGCGGCGCGAAGCTTCTCGCGCATGTCTTGCGTCCATACCGCGTCCGCCAATGCCATTTGCCCGATGGCGAGGGCAGCGCCGGAGACCGGCCATGGGCCAAGCCACGCGCGCATGTGATCTGCGTGGCGTGGTGCCGTGAGCGCAAACGCGAGGCGCACGCCGGGAAGTCCGTAAAACTTTCCGAACGATCGCAGTACAACTACCTCGGGCCGTCCGACTTCGCTCGCGAGGCTATGCTCATTCGATCCCACTTCCATGAACGCCTCGTCGACGATCAGCAGTCCGCGGCGGTCGCGCAGTTTCTCGGCAAGCTCCAGCAGGTCGTGTCTGCACGCAATGCGGCCGTCAGGATTATTCGGATTGACCACAATCGCGAGCTCGCCCTCGGCCAGCTGCTGCAGATCAGAGACCTCTTGCAAGCTATGGCCAACGAGCGCAGCGATGCGCGCGTGCTCGGAATAGGTGGGACCGAGCACGGCCGCGCGCGCCGGCGCCAGAAGCCCGGTGGACATCGGGAGCAGAATCTGCATGCCCGGCGCAGGCACCACATGCTCCGGCGAGGGCGCGCCGTATGCCTTTGCGGCGATGGCAGTCAGCCGGGCAAGATCCTCGGGTTGGGGCAGGCGCGTGAATGCGTGCGCCGGCAGCGAGCCGAACGGGTAAGGGAAGGGATTGATCCCGGTCGACAAGTCGATGAATGGTTCGGGAGCGTCGGGAAACTGTGCGCGCGCGGCGCCGACATCGCCGCCGTGCGCCAACGCCGGCAAGTCTTGACGAGGATGCATGGCGGTCGAGCTCGCCTTCTGCGCGCTGCTCATTGAGGCGCTGGTCGGTTATCCCGAGCGCGTCTTTCGCGCAATCAGGCATCCGGTGGTTTGGATCGCCGCGCTGATCAGCCTCCTGGATCGATCGCTGAACCGCGCAACCATGAGTGACGCCGCGCGCAAAGCCGCCGGCGCGGTGGCCATTCTTATCGTTGCGGGCGTGGCTGCGCTTCTTGGCTATGCAGTCGAACGCATTCTCTTGCTACTGCCGTTTGGCTTTGTCCTGCTTGCGATCGTCGCCAGCGCGCTGTTGGCCCAGCGCAGCCTGTATGCGCATGTCGCGCGCGTTGCCGAAGCGCTCGAGAAGGAGGATATCGACACTGCGCGGGAGGCGGTATCGCACATCGTGGGGCGCGACCCGGAAAAACTCGATGCGGCCGGCGTGGCGCGCGCCGCGATAGAAAGCCTGGCGGAGAATTTCTCCGATGGCGTAGTCGCGCCCGCGGTCTGGCTCGCTGTGTTAGGAGTACCTGGTGGCGCCGCCTACAAGGCCATCAACACCGCCGACAGCATGGTGGGCCACCGCACGCCGCGTCATCAAGCGTTCGGCGCGGCTGCGGCGCGACTTGATGATCTGGTGAACTTACCCGCCTCGCGCCTCTCGGCACTCCTGGTCGTTGTCGCCGCGATCCTCACGCCGGGTGCTTCTGCGGCGCGCGCGCGGCGCGCCGTGTCGCGTGACGCGCGCCACCACCGCTCGCGCAATGCCGGCTATTCGGAAGCCGCATTTGCGGGCGCGCTCGATCTCGCGCTTGCCGGCCCACGCATCTATGGTGGCATCCGCGTTGAGGACGCGATCATGGGGGACGGCCGTGACGACGCCACGGCCGCCGACATCCGCGCGGCGCTGTCTCTATATATGCGTGCCGACGCGCTGCTGATCGCGCTCGCCGCGCTACTGGCGCTGCTGGCTTAGGTTGGCCAGCGTTCCTGCGACCATCAAACCGGCCACGAACACGAACATGCCGGGCAACAGCCATGCATCAAGTACGATCTTAGACATTTGTACCCCCAACGGCCTCGCGCCACCGCAGGTTCCATCCCACTCCTGCGGATCGGCAAAAGCGTGACAGTGCGTGGCCGGAATTTGGGCAGCGGCCCAGCGGCAACGCCCTGCTTCTCTTTTTTCGAGTCTTGAAGCCTCGCACCGGGCTTCGCCGCGTGGCATCCTAGGCGGTGTATCTTGAGCGCCAGTGGGAGGCTCAGTGAATGTCCGATCGAGTGACCGTCGGCTCGCTGCGTGTCGCGAGGCCGCTTGCTGAATTCATCAGCAACGAAGCCCTGCCCGGTACCGGATTGAGCCCGGAAAATTTTTGGACGGGGGTTGCGGCACTTGTGCGAGACTTTGCACCACGCAACCGCGAACTGCTTGCCACGCGCGATCGGTTGCAGGCAGAGATCGACAATTTTCATCGCACGAATGCAGGCAAGCCGCTCTCGTCTCTCAAGTACACACAATTCCTGTACGACATCGGCTATCTGGTCCCGGACGTCCCTCCCTTTACGATTCGCACCGGCAACGTCGATCGCGAGATCGCCGAGATTACCGGGCCGCAACTCGTCGTGCCCCTGTCGAATGCGCGGTACGCGCTGAATGCGGCAAACGCGCGGTGGGGAAGCCTCTACGACGCCCTCTATGGCACGGATGCCATCCCGGAGGACGGGGGTGCGGCCCGCGGCGGCTCGTTCAACAGAATTCGTGGCGAGCGGGTGATCGCCCGTGTGCGCAATCTGCTCGATGAGGTGGCGCCGCTCGAGAGCGGCAGCCACAAGGACGTCGTGCGCTATTCGGTTTCCGACGGAAAGCTTGCGGCTACTTTAAAGAGCGGCTCAGCCGCTGTACTCAAGCACGCCGATGCATTCGCCGGGTATCAGGGCGCTGCTGAAGCGCCCGCATCCATCCTCCTGCGGCACCACAATCTGCATCTGGAGCTCAAGATCGATTCACGCCACCCGATTGGACGCGACGATCCCGCCCATGTGGCCGATGTCATCGTCGAAGCCGCGATCACGACCATCATGGATCTCGAGGACAGCGTCGCGGCCATTGATGCCGAGGACAAGACGGCAATCTACCGCAACTGGCTTGGTCTGATGCAAGGCACGCTCGAGAGCACGTTCGAGAAAAACGGCCGCTCGGTGCGCAGGACGCTCCATCCCGACAGAACGTATACCTCCCCGCACAGAGGCGAGCTGCGCCTGCCGGGCCGCAGTCTTCTGCTCATCCGTCATGTGTCCCATCACATGTACACCGATACGGTGCTGAGCGAAGCAGGAGATCAGATCCCCGAGACGCTGCTCGATGCGGCGGTCACGGCGATGATCGCCCTCCACGACCTGCGTGGACATGGGACGCTCCGCAACAGCCGTGCGGGCTCGGTTTATGTGGTCAAGCCGAAGCTGCACGGTCCCGACGAGGTGGCGCTGGCCGTCGATATTTTTGCTCGCGTCGAGGCCATGCTGGGGCTTGAGCGCAATACCATCAAAATCGGCCTCATGGACGAGGAACGCCGCACCAGTGCAAACCTGAAGAACTGCATCCGGGCCGGCGCCGACCGCATCGTCTTCATCAACACGGGATTTCTCGATCGCACCGGGGACGAAATTCACACCTCCATGGAAGCCGGTCCGATGATCCGCAAGGCGGACATGAAAAACGCGACCTGGTTCAAGGCCTATGAGGATCGCAACGTCGATATCGGCCTCGCCTGCGGGTTCGCGGGTAAAGCGCAGATCGGCAAGGGCATGTGGGCTGCGCCGGACAAGATGGCGGATATGCTCGAGCAAAAGATCAGCCATCCGATGGAAGGGGCGAATACGGCCTGGGTGCCGTCACCCACCGCCGCGGTCCTGCACGCGCTCCACTATCACAAAGTCGACGTCCCGGCGCGGCAGCGCGAAATCGCGCCGCGCGTGCCGGCAAAGCTTGACGATCTTTTGGCTCTCCCGCTTTCAAGCTCGAACTGGCCCCCTGCAGCGGTGCAGGAGGAGCTGGAAAACAACGTGCAGGGAATTCTTGGCTATGTGGTCCGCTGGGTAGATCAGGGCGTAGGCTGCTCCAAGGTGCCGAACATCCATAATGTCGCGCTGATGGAAGATCGCGCCACCTTGCGCATTTCAAGCCAGCACATTGCAAACTGGCTGCGCCACGGCGTGCTCACGGAGGATCAGGTCATGCGCACGCTCGAGCGCATGGCCGGCGTGGTGGATCGCCAGAATGAAAATGATCCGAACTATCGCCCGATGGCGCCCGCATGCAACGGGCCGGCATTCAAGGCAGCCTGCGATCTGATCTTCAAGGGTCGCGAGCAACCGAACGGTTACACCGAATGGATTCTCCACCAGCGCAGGCGTGAAGCAAAAGCAGCGGGTGCTTCGACGCAAGCCGAGCGCAGCGGCGCCCCCACCGAGAAGGTAAGCATAGCGAAGGCATAGGGTGCGCAAAGGCGTGCTGCTGCGCCCCATCCCGGCCGAGCTCCCCGCTATGCGGGAAGGGATTATCCCTGCCAGTACGTCGCGGGCCGCCGGGAGCCGAGCGCAAGCTCGCGCTCAAGGGCGGCGGCAATCCTGAACAGCAGCTGCTCCTGAAAATCATTGGCGGTGATCTGCAAACCGATCGGCATTCCCGACGAACTGAAGCCGCAAGGCACTGAGAGCGCGGGGAATCCGGTAAAGCTCACCGGCACCGTGAACTGGCGCACGCCGGCATCGGTTTCGGCATCGACGCTCATCAAAGGCGCCACATACGGTTCGGTCGGCGTGAGAAAAGCGTCGATCTCGCTGAATACTTTTCGGATCTCGTCGATCTCCCTGGGCCGCTCCTTGATCGCCGCCTCGTAAGTTTCTTTGCTGATCTTTTCGGCCGCCGCGAGGTTGGCATGCACGACCGGCCCGAACACCGACTTGTTCGGCGCTGCGCGGTAAGTGTCGCCGAAAATCTGATTGAACTCGTAGAACAGAATCGTCAGCGGATATTTGAAATCGAGCTTGCCCGTGAACAACGGGATCTTCACGCTCTTGATCTCGGCACCCATACGGCCGAGCAGGTCCACCGATACCGCAACTGCTTTCTGGGTTTCCGGATCGATATTGCGATAGGTGAAGTCCTCGACCACACCAAGACGCAGGCCTTTGACACTCGTGGTAAGCCCGGCGGAAAAATCGCTTGCCGTGGCGCGCACCGCGTATTTGTCCTGCGGATCATATTCGGCGATGGCTTGCAACAGCATTGCGGTGTCTGCGACCGTGTGCGCCATGGGACCGATAGTGTCGAAGCTGTATGCGCGGGGAAAAACCCCGCGCACGCTCACGCGGCCGTAGGAAGGCCGAATGCCCACGAGGCCGCACCAGGCGGCCGGCCCGCGGATGGAGACTCCGGTATCGGCACCGAGCCCGCCCAGGCATACGCCGGCCGCGACCGATGCCGCCGTTCCGCTCGAGGATCCGCCCGGCCAGCGGTTAACGTCCCAGGGGTTATGCGTGTCGCCAAAATATTTGTTGCGGCCCGCGACGCCTGCTGCGAACTCGTTCATGTTGGTCTTGGCGAGCGTGATTGCGCCGGCACGTTTGAGCAAAAACACGACGTGGGCATCGCTTTGCGGGACGCGGTCCTTGAAGAACTCTGAGCCGACGGTGGTCAGCGTGCCGGCGGTATCCATGCTGTCCTTCACGACGACGGGGATGCCGTGCAGCGGTCCGCGGTCCTTGCCCTGCGCGAGCTCGGTTTCGAGTGCCGCCGCGCTCTTCAGCGCTTCCTCCTCGGTCAGCGTGATGTACTGATTGAGCTTCGGTTTAAATTCTCGGGCGCCTTTCAGATATGACTGCGTGAGCTCGACAATGCCGAGCGAGCGATCGCGAAACCGCTTGGCCGCCTCCGCGATGTTGGTCGGCAGGTCGCCGGATTTGTTTTGTGCGAGTGCATTCATTGGAAACGCCGCAGCCAGGCCGACGACAGCCGAGGCCGCGCCGACATTGCGAAGCACTTCTCTTCTGTCCGCGGAATGCATCTTAGCTCTCGCGTCTTTTTCCATCACTTCCTCCCTCTGGCCGCATTACTGACGCGGTGCGACTCTATCCCTCCCACACGAAGCGGGGGAGGGATTAGCGCGCCAAATTCCAGATTTGCTCCAGATTGAGGTGCCCGGCGAGATGGGCGGCCCAGCGGTCGAGGGTCGCTTCGATCAGCGCATGATGCGCGACTGTCGACGGGCCGGCGCCCAATCGCGCGAGCCAGGCGGCGCGCTGGCGATCATCTGCGAAAAGTCCGTGCACATAGGTGCCCATGACGCGCCCGTCAGCCGAGATCGCACCTTCCGCCGACCCGTCGGTGCGCCGTGCAAATGGTCGGGAGCAGTCCTCCCCCGTGGTCACGCCCGTGTGCATCTTGTAGCCGGCGAACGGAATACCGTCGCAGGTCTCGCCGTTAACAGGCGCGAGCGTCTTGTCATCCGAAAGCGCGGTATCCACTGCGAGCAATCCGAGACCCTCGGCTGTCCCGACCGGCCCTTCGACGCCCCTCGGATCGCTAACAGTGCGCCCGAGCATCTGATAACCGCCGCAGATGCCGAGCACACGTCCGCCGCGGCGCACATGCGCGGCGATGTCGATGTGAAAGCCGCCAGCGCGCAAGGCCGCGAGATCCGCAATCGTCGCCTTTGATCCGGGGAGAATGACGAGATCGGCATCACCGGGAAGCGCCTCGCCTGTTCGCACCCGCACAATCTCGACATCAGGCTCCGCGGCGAGCGGATCGAGATCGTCGAAATTCGCAATATGCGGAAGCAGCGCAACCGCAATGCGGACGTGCGCGTGCGGCTTTCGCTGCTCTCGCTGCTCGAGCGCGAGCGCGTCTTCCGCCGGCAGCAAACGTGCGTCGCTGAAGAAAGGAACGAGACCGAGCGGATGCCACCCGGTCGCCTCAGCAATGCGCGCCATGCTTTCGGAGAAAAGCGAAGCATCGCCGCGGAATTTGTTGATGATGAAGCCGCGGATCAGCGCGGCGTCTTCTGCGCCGATCACCGTGCGAGTGCCGACGAGGCTGGCGATCACACCGCCACGGTCGATATCGCCGATGAGCACCACTGGCACATCGGCAGCGCGCGCAAAGCCCATATTGGCGATGTCGTGCTTGCGCAGATTGATTTCCGACGCGCTTCCGGCGCCCTCGACGAGCACAATGTCGGCCTCTTCCCGAAGCTGCGCGAAGCTCTCGAGCACGGCAGGTAAGAGGTCCGGCTTCATCTTCTGATATTCTGCCGCGCGGGCGCTGCCGCGCACGCGCCCTTGCACGATCACCTGCGCGCCTACCTCGCTCTGCGGCTTCAGAAGTACCGGGTTCATATGCGTGGTAGGCGACGTGCGCGCCGCGCGCGCCTGCAGGGCCTGCGCGCGCCCGATCTCGCCGCCATCGGCGGTCACCGCGGCATTATTCGACATGTTCTGCGGCTTGAACGGCCGCACATTCAGGCCGCGGTTCGCGAATGCGCGCGCGAGTCCGGCGACAATTAGCGACTTGCCCACATCCGAGGCCGTGCCCTGCACCATCAGCGCGCGCGCGCCCACGTCAGAACTCGATCCCGGGCTGCGCTTTCACGCCGGCTGCAAAGTGATGCTTCACCAGCGTCATCTCGGTGACGAGATCGGCCCCGGCAAGAAGCTCGGGCTTGGCATTGCGCCCGGTGACCACGACATGGAGATCCTTCCGCCGCGCCTGCAGCGCGCGCATGACCTCCGCCAAGTCGAGATAATCGTAACGCAAGGCGATGTTGAGCTCGTCGAGGATCACCATTGCCATGCCGGGGTCGGCGATGAGCTCCTGCGCCTTCGCCCAGGCGCGTTCGGCCGCAGCGACATCGCGCGCCCGGTCCTGGGTTTCCCAGGTAAAGCCTTCGCCCATGGTGTGCCACGAAACCTGATCGCCAAAACGCGCTAGCGCGTCGCGCTCGGCGCTGTGCCATGCCCCTTTGATAAACTGCACTACGCCGACGCGGCCACCGCGCCCGAGCACGCGCAGCGCCAGCCCGAACGCCGCCGTCGATTTTCCTTTGCCAGTGCCCGTATGCACGATGAGCAGGCCCTTTTCGATGGTCTTCTGCGCCACCTCGGCATCCTGCACCGCCTTGCGTTTCTGCATCTTGGTACGATGGCGCTCCGTCTCGTTTGCAGTCATGGAGAGTCCTTTATGGTGAGCGGCACCCCCGCGACCATCAGCACGATGCGGTGGGCGGCGGCAGCCAGGCGCTGGTTGAGGCGACCCTGCGCGTCGCGGAAGCGTCGCGCCAGCGCGTTCTCGGGCACGATGCTCCATCCCACTTCGTTGGAGACGAGCACGATGCTGCTTTCCCGCGTGGCGAGGGCCGCTTCAAGCGCATTGGTTTCGCGCTGGATGTCCGCGTCGGCAAGCATGCGATTGCTCAGCCACAGCGTCAGGCAATCGACGAGCAGTGGCGCGTTTTTCGGAGCAGCAGCGAATGCGGGCGCAAGATCGTGCGGCGCCTCGTAGGTCTGCCAGCCGCCTGCGCGCCTTTCCCGGTGAAGCGCGATGCGCTGCGCCATCTCTGCGTCGCCGGCATGCGCGGTCGCCACATAGATCCAGGGCGGCGGCGCGCCCGTGATCAACTTTTCAGCATAATGGCTCTTCCCCGATCGCGCACCGCCGAGGACGAGCGTGATGCGCTTTGCTTGCGCGTCCGCGCTCAAACGTATCCGACGAGAGCCGCGACTCCGAGCGCCACGATGGCCAGGCCGGCAATACGCGTCTCCCTCTTGCCGATGTGCACATCCAGCCGACGGACGAGGACCGCAATTCCGAGGATGAGAACAGTCTGGATGAGGACGAGCCCCAGAAGATAGGCGCCAAGGGGCGTGCGCTCCGCGCCGGCAATGGATTCACCAAACGCGTAGCCGTGAAAGAGACCGGCGGCTGTGAACAACAGCGCCCAGGCAAAGCCGGGCAAGGGTCGCCTCAGCAATATGAGTCCGCCGGCAAGGAGCACGGAAAGTGCAATGACGAGCTCACTTGCCGGTATGTTTATTCCGCTCACATGCACCGCGACCCCGATGGCCATGGCGATCACGTAAAGGCCGGGCAGCGCTAGACTGAGCCCGGCTGCGCCGACGATGAGTCCCACAGCGATGAGGAAGGCGAGATGCTCCGGCCCGATGATCGGGTGACCGAGGCCGGAAAGCAGTCCTTCGAAGAACGTTGCGGGTGTCCTGCCGCCCATAACGTGGTGTGCCGATGCCGGCGCGGCGGCAAAAACAGAAAACACGGCAGCCGTAACGGGGAGCAGCTTGTGAGGACGCATGGCTCTCTCTTTATTGGCAGCTGCACGACTATACTGCGGTTGAAAGAGGGTGCAAACGATGCAGCTTCCCCCAACCCGCCTTCTGCCTCATGCCGCTCGGCCACCCTCTCCCTGCGACGCCGGAGAGGGCAGATTGACTACGCGGCGTGGTGCCGGCTAACTGAGCGCATCAGCGGTCTCTCGCAAGAGAGCGAACAGGGAATGCGGTGGGGATAATTCCCCCTTCCGCAGCTGCCCCCGCAACTGTAGGCGGCGAGCCTGTGCCAGAAGCCACTGGAGGGATCCGGGAAGGCGGCACAGGCAAAGACCCGCGAGCCAGGAAACCTGCCGCTGAACCGATTAACGCCGGGCGGGGTGCCTCGGCAACGATCGTCCCTTCGTCGCACCCGGCGCAATCGAGGCGCAGCCGACCGCGTGACTGCGACGCAACAACCAGAAATCTACGTCTGTATCACCTGTGTGTGCGCGCGCGGTGTCGAGCAAAACGCGCAAGCAAGCGAATGCCCGGGCGCGCAGCTCGCCGCCGCTACTGCGCGCGCGGCGGCAGCTCTGCCGGTGATCGTGCGCCCGGTGCGTTGTCTCGCCAACTGCTCGCGCGGGGCGAGCGCCGCTATCCGCTGCAACGGCTCCTGGACCTATGTGTTCGGCGAGCTCGATCCCGGATGCGGCCCGGCGCTCGTTGCAGGCGCGCAGCTCCTCGCCGGTGCCGCGGACGGCATCATGCCCTGGCGCGATCGCCCGGACGTTCTGAAAAAAGGAATCGTCGCCCGGATCCCGCCACTGGGTTTTTCAGAACTTCAGTCTTTGGAGCAGGCCCAATGACGGCATCGCTGACGCGCGTCCCGTGCACCATCGTCACCGGCTTTCTCGGCGCCGGCAAAACCACGCTCATTCGCCACGTGCTTGCGCATGCGCAAGGGAAAAAGCTCGCAGTGATCGTCAACGAATTCGGCGATATCGGCATCGATGGTGAAATCCTCAAGGGGTGCGGCGATGCGGCGTGTCCCGAGGAGAACATTGTCGAGCTCGCGAACGGATGCCTGTGCTGCACGGTGGCCGACGAATTCGTGCCTGCACTCGACGCCATCCTCTCGCGCCAGCCGCCCATTGAGCACATCGTGATCGAGACATCGGGGCTTGCGTTGCCCAAGCCGCTGGTGCAGGCCTTCCACTGGCCCGCCATCAAGAGCCGCGTCACCGTCGACGGGGTGATCGCCGTCGTGGATGGCGCGGCGATTGCGGCCGGGCAGGTTGCGGGCGACCTCGATGCGCTGGCGCGCCAGCGCGCCGCCGATCCGTCGCTTGCGCATGACGATCCCGTGGAAGAAGTGTTCGACGATCAGATCGCCTGCGCCGATCTTGTCGTGCTCAACAAGCGCGACCTGCTCGAGCAGACAGATCTCGAGCGCGCAATGAACCGGGTTGCGGGCGCGCTGCCGCGCGCGGTCAAGATCGTGTCCGTCGCCGAAGGCAAGGTCGATCCTGCTGCGCTCCTCGGCCTCGGATTGACCACCGAGAACGACATCCACAACCGGCGCACCCGGCACGATGGCGAGGAAGAGCATGACCACGATGATTTCGACAGTTGCGTGATCTCGCTTCCTGAGATTGACGATCCTGGCGCATTGGCGAGGCGCGTCGCGGCGCTTGCAGATATTCCCGGCGTATTCCGGGTGAAAGGTTTTGTGGCGATTGCGCGCAAGCCCATGCGGCTTCTCATGCAGGCAGTGGGCGCCCGGGTCACGCATCAATACGATCGGGCCTGGGGCAACACGGAAGCGCGCGAAGGTCGGCTCGTGGTCATTGGACTGAAAGGCTTCGACCGCGCAGCGGTAACGCGCACGTTGCGCGGGTGAAGCATGCACCTGCTCGCCGTCAGCAGCACCAGCCTCGACGAGATCGTCGAGCCGGTCGATCTCGGGCAGACGCCTGGCGATATTCTGCTGCTGTCCTTTGCAGACAGCGATCTCGCCGCGCTTGCGGCGGCATGGGCGCTCGATCGCGATGTTCTGCCGAGCGTCCGGCTCGCGCATCTGCGCGATCTGCGCCATCCCATGTCGATTGATCTCTGGATTGACCGCGTGGCGTGCCACGCCAAAGTCATTCTGGTTCGCCTTTTGGGCGGGCTCGACTGGTGGCGCTATGGGGTCGAGCAGCTCTCCGCGCTCGCGCGCGAGCGGCGCATCGCGCTTGCGCTCCTGCCCGGCGAGGACCGCGACGATCCACGGCTTACGGAAGCTTCCACCATTCCGGCGCATGAGCTCGCGGCGCTGCTCGGCTATTTCCGCGCCGGCGGGACGGCGAATCTTCGCGCGCTGCTCAAGCATTTGGCGCACCGCGCAGGCGGGGAGATCGAGGCGCCTGCGGCGCGGCCGCTGCCGCAGCTCGCAGGCTATCTGCCCGAACACGGCGCCGTCGACGTGGAGCGGCTCGCGCAAAATCTTAGAGCGGGCCGGCCCGTGGTGCCGATCATCTTCTATCGCGCGCTGCTGCTCGCAGGCGATACCGACGCCATTGACGCGCTGTGCGAGGCCCTGGTCGCGCGCGGCTTGGCGCCCGCGCCGCTCGTCGTCCCTTCGCTGAAGGATGCGGCGGCGGCGGAATTTGTGCGGAGTGCGTTCAATCGTCTCGCGCCTTCCGTGATCATAACCACGACTGCGTTTGCGGTTGGTGGGGAGCAGCTGTTTGGGGATGTCCCGGTGCTGCAGGTGGTGATTGCGAATACGAAGCGAGCCGCGTGGCAGGCAAGCGCGCGCGGGCTGGGCGCCGCCGATCTCGCCATGCACGTCGTGCTGCCGGAGCTCGATGGTCGCGTGCTTGCCGGTGCCGTCGCCTTCAAGGAGCCGCTGCCGATGCAGGACGCATTGGGATTTGCCCCGTTGCTCAACAAGCCGCAGGCGGATCGGATCGCGATGGTGGCGGATCGGGTCGCGGCGCTGGTGCGGTTGCAGAAAACGGCGCGGCACGAGCGACGCATCGCCGTGTTGATGCCGGACTATCCAGGAGCCGCCGGCCGCACGGGCTATGCGGTCGGGCTCGACGTGCCGGCGAGCGTGCTTGCGCTGCTCACCGATCTTGGCGAGTCCGGCTACAGCATCGGAGAGATACCGCAGAGCGATCGCGCGCTGCTCGAATTGGTTGGCGCAGGCTCGTCGGACGCGGCGCTATCGCTTGGTGACTACGAGCGCTGGCTCGCACAAGCGCCGGGTGATCTCGCCGCGCGCATCGATGCTGCATGGGGCAAGCCTGAGGATGATCCCGACCTGCGCGAGGCCGCATTCCATTTTCGCGCCTGCACGTTCGAGAATGTCCTCGTGGCGCTGCCTCCGGATCGCGGGCGCGCGCAAGAACGCCGCGCCGATTATCACGACGCCACCCTGCCGCCGCGGCATGCCCTCGTTGCCTTCGGGTTGTGGCTGCGGCACGCATGCGCCGTGCACGCGCTCGTGCATATGGGCGCGCATGGCACGCTCGAATGGCTGCCCGGGAAAGCGGTGGCGCTCACCGCGTCGTGCTTCCCCGAAACAATGGTCGGCGCCCTTCCGGTGCTCTATCCGTTTCTGGTCAGCAATCCGGGCGAGGCGGCGCAGGCGAAGCGCCGCATTGCCGCGGTCACCATCGGCCATCTGCCGCCGCCGCTCGTTCACGCCGGTTTGTGCGGCGCTGCGGCGGACCTTGAGCGGCTCGTCGACGAATATGCGCAGGCGGATGGCCTCGACCGACGACGACGCGAGCGCCTGGCGCGGCTCATTTTGCAGGCGGCGGAGCGCGCCGAGATCGCGCGCGAAGCCGGCCTGCATGGTGACCTTGACGCGGACGACGCATTGCGCCGCATCGATGCGTGGCTGTGCGATCTCAAAGAGCTCGCAATCAAGGACGGCCTGCACGTTTATGCCCGAGCGCCTGCCCCTTACTCCGTCATGCGCGGGCGCGTCCCGCGCATCCACGACTTGTGTCACGAAGACGTGGATGGCCGTGACAAGCACGGCCATAACGCGGAGAGCGCGTGGCTACAATCAGCGGCACACGAACGCATAGCGGTGATTGCGGGGCTCGACGGCAGGCGCATTGCGCCGGGGCCTGCCGGCGCGCCGGCACGCGGCCGCCATGACGTACTGCCGACAGGGCGCAATCTCTACACCGCCGATCCGCGCATGTTGCCGACACCCACCGCGATAGATCTCGGCAAGCTTGCCGCCGATGAGGTTATTCGTCTGTTTCTGCAAAATCACGGCGAGATGCCACGCGCCATCGTGCTCGACCTTTGGTGCAGCGCCACCATGCGCACGGGCGGCGAAGAGATTGCGCAAGGATTGGCGCTCATGGGCTGCCGGCCGACGTGGGACCGTGCCACGGGCCGCATCACCGGAATCGAGGTGCTCCCGCTGGCGCACCTTGGGCGCGCGCGCGTCGACGTGACCTGGCGCATTTCCGGGCTCTTTCGCGATCTGTTTGCTGCGCAGATCGCCCTCATCGATGCCGCCGCGCGCGCCGTCGCCGCGCGCGAAGAGTCCGATGAGGACAATCCACTTGCGGCGGCGCGGCGCAGCATGGGGAATGCGCGCGCGCCAGCGCGCATTTTCGGTACGGCACCGGGTGCCTACGGCGCCGGCGTTGAGGATTTTTTGGGGCGTGAAACGGATAGTGCCGCCATTGGCGCCGCCTATCTCGCCGCCGCATCGCACAGCTATGGCGAAGAGGACGGAAGCGGCACGGCCGTGCCGGGCGAGTTCGCCGCGCGCGTGAAGACCGCCGATTTGCTGCTGCACGTGAGCGACGATCCTTCCCGTGATCTTCTCGAAGGCGGCGAGGACGCAGCGTTCGTGGGCGGCTTTGCGGCTGCCGCAAGCACGCTCGAGCACGCGCCTGATCTGATCATGCTCGATGCGACGGACCCGCAGCGCCCGCGCGCGCGGACGCTCGACGCGACGCTCGCGCGTATCGTGCGCGGCCGCGCCATTCATCCGCAGTTTATTGCCGGCATGATGCGCCACGGTTATCGCGGTGCGGCGGAGCTGGCCGAAACCGTGGACCGGCTCGTCTCGTTTGCGGAGATGACACGCGCCGTGCCCAGCGTGCTGTTCGATCTGGTGCACGAGGCCTACGTGCTCGACCCGCACGTGCGCGAGTTTCTGCTGCGGGAGAATGCCGCGGCCGCGCGCGTGATCACAGATCGACTTGAAGCGGCGCGTCGGCACGGTTTTTGGCACCCCCGGCGCAATGATATTCTTATGGAGACGGCGCGGTGAGGGGACCTTCGCGACGCGGCTGGTGCCCTGGGCTTTCCAGCCCGATGCTCACGGGCGACGGGCTGCTCGTGCGCTTCCTTCCGGCCGATCACATTGCTGTCCCGGCATTCATCGCGCTGTGCGACGCAGCGCAGAGGCATGGCAATGGCACAATCGAGATCAGCGCGCGCGGAAGCGTGCAGGTGCGCGGCCTCACCGAGCGTTCGGCAGCGGCGTTCGCGCGCGACGTGGAGGCGCTCGCAATCCCTGCGGCCGACGGCGTGCCCATTGTGGTCGATCCTTTACCCGAGGACCCAAACTGCCTCGTGGATGCAACCAGGCTTGCAAGCAAGCTGCGTCCCCAGATCGCGCGAGCAGGGCTCGCAGTCGGCCCAAAAGTTTGCATCACCATTGATGGAGGGGGGCGGGTGCATCTCGATGCAGTCAGCGCCGATGTGCGCTTGCGCGCCGTTTCGGCCGAGGCAGGGCGGCGGCTGCAGGTGGCCATTGCCGGCGACGCACACTCGGCGACCCCGCTCGGTTTGGTCCGGCTGGACGAAGTTTTGGAAATCGTTGTGCGGCTGCTTGCGATCATTGCCGAGCATGGTCCCGAAGCGCGTGCGCATGATTGCATTCGCGAGCTCAGGAAAGCAGTCGGTCACACCTGTTCCGACGAGCCGTACCAGTTCCCCGGACGGTTGCCGGCAGAACCGATTGGAGTGCACGCGCTGCGCGACAAACAACTGGCGCTCGGCGTCGCGCCCGGCTTTGGTCACGCGCACGCGAAGGCTTTCATCCAATTGGCACACATCACGGGAGCGCATGGCGCAGCGGCGCTACGCCCTGCTCCGGGACGCGCGCTCCTGCTGAGCAATGCTGCGCGAGCTCAGGTGCATGAGCTCGCGCGTGAAGCGAGTGCATGCGGATTTATCGTGCGTCCCGATGATCCACGCCGCCGCATCATTGCGTGTCCCGGCAGTCCTGCCTGTGCGTTCGGGCTTATTCCGGCCCGGACGCTGGCGGCCGAGATCGCGCCGCACGTGCGCGACGTGCAAGACAAGATCCACATCTCCGGCTGCGCCAAAGGCTGCGCGCATCCCGCATCGGCGCCGCTGACCATCGTCGGGACCGAGCAGGGATGCGGCATTGTGCGCCACGGCACAGCGCGCGTTGCGCCGTCTCGTTATCTCGATACGGCCGATCTGATTAACGAGGTCATCGCGCATGGCTGAGGTGCTCGACTATCTGCGCGACGGGGCGGCAATTTATGCGCGGTCCTTTGCCATCATCCGGGCAGAAGCGGACCTGTCGCGCTTCTCCGCAGACGAGGCGGAGATCGCAGTGCGCATGATCCACGCCTGCGGCAACGTCGCCGTGGCGGATCAGATCGCGTTTGCGCCAAATTTCGTGGCTTGCGCGAAAGAGGCGCTCGGCGGCGGCGCCCCTATCCTGTGCGATTCGGAAATGGTGGCGCATGGCATTACGCGCGCACGGCTCCCCGCGCGCAACCACATCGTGTGCACCTTGCGCGATGAGCGCGTGCCGCTGCTTGCGGCAAAACTCGCAACAACCCGCTCCGCCGCGGCGGTCGAGCTGTGGCGCGAGAAGCTGGACGGTGCCATTGTTGCGATCGGTAACGCGCCGACCGCCCTGTTTCATCTGCTCGATTTGCTTGACCGTGATGTGCGAAGACCGGCGGCGGTCATCGGCATGCCGGTCGGCTTCGTGGGTGCCGCCGAATCCAAGGAAGCGCTCGCGGCAAATGGCCTGCCATTCCTGATCGTGGGCGGGCGCATGGGCGGCAGCGCCATGGCAGCCGCCGCGGTCAACGCGCTCGCGCTTCTGTGCGGGTGAGGTTGTGCGCATGACCGCCAGGCTGATCGGTGTAGGGGTGGGGCCGGGGGATCCCGAGCTGCTCACGCTAAAGGCTGTGCGCGCGCTGGAGACGGCGGATGTGGTGGCGCATTTCGCAAAAAACGGAAATTCCAGCAATGCGCGCGCGGCCGCGGCCTCGCATCTGCGGCCCGAAGCGACGGAGCTCCAATTTCGCTATCCGGTTACGACGGAAATGCCTCACCACAGCAGCGCGTATTGCAGCCGGATCGCCGCGTTCTATGACGAATGCGCGCGCGAGGTGGCGGCGCATCTCGACGCCGGCCGCAGCGTGGCCGTGCTGTGCGCGGGCGATCCGCTCTTTTACGGCTCCTACATGCACCTGCATGCGCGGCTTGCGCCGCGCTATCAGACCGAAGTCATTGCCGGAGTGACCGGCATGTCCGGCTGCTGGTCGGCCGCTGGCCTGCCGATTGCGCAGGGCGATGACGTGTTTACCGTCATCCCCGCGACGCTGCCGGAAACGGAGCTGACCCGGCGCGTGTCCGAGGCGGACAGCGCAGTGATCATGAAGCTCGGCCGCAATCTCGCGAAGGTTCGCCGCGCGCTCGACAAGGCGAAACGGCTTGAGCGCGCCATCTACGTCGAGCGCGGCACCATGCGCAATTCAGTGGTGATGCAGCTGACTGCAAAGCAGGACGAGGAGGCGCCGTATCTCGCCGTGGTGATGGTCCCCGGCTGGGGAGCGCGAGCATGAGCGGACATCTCGCTGTTGTGGGCATAGGCCCCGGCGATGCACGCTGGCTGACCGCCGAAGCGCAGGACGTGATAGCGGCGGCGGAAGCGCTCTACGGCTATGCGCCTTATCTCGACCGTCTTCCGGCGTTCTCCGAACAGGCACGCCATGCATCGAATAACGGCGAGGAGAATGCGCGCGCGGCCGCTGCGCTGCGCCATGCGGCTCTCGGCGCGCGCGTGGCGATTATCTCCGGCGGCGATCCGGGCGTATTTGCCATGGCGGCCGCGGTGTGCGCCGGGATCGAGCACGGCCCGCAGGACTGGAAAACGATCGAGCTTGCGGTGGTGCCGGGCATCACCGCGATGCTCGCGGTTGCGGCACGTGTCGGGGCGCCGCTTGGTCACGACTTCTGCGCCCTGTCGCTCTCGGACAATCTCAAGCCGTGGGAAATCATCGCGCGACGGCTCGAGGCGGCGGCCCAGGTGGGTCTGGTGCTGGCGCTCTACAATCCCGCCTCGCGCGCGCGGCCGTGGCAGCTCGGCGCCGCATTCGAATGCTTGCGCAAAATCCTGCCCGGCTCGACGGTGGTGGTGTTCGGCCGCGCGGTCGGACGCGGCGAGGAAAGCGTAACCGTGACGAAGCTCGCCGAGGCGGACGCAGGCATGGCCGACATGGCCACGCTGATTATCGTGGGCTCGCGCGAAACGCGAGTGGTCGTGCGGCCCGGTCGCTCGCCGCTCGTCTATACACCGCGCGCGCTCGAAACGGTGAGCGCGTGATCAAGCCAGGTCAGTGCCTCCTGCACCGTTGCGACCGCCGGTACCATCGGCAGCACCGGCCGGCGCACCATGACTACCGGGAGGCCGAGCGCACGCGCAGCGGCGATCTTGCCGTAGGCCGCGTCACCACCGCTGTTGCGCGCGACGATAATCTCGATCGCGTGCCGCACAAGGAGCGCACGCTCCTCCGATTCAACAAACGGCCCGCGCTGGGCGATGTACATCGCCTGCGGCAGCGCAAGCGCAGCCTCGGGAGGATCGACGCTGCGGATGAGATAGTAATGGTGGGGCGCAGCCTCGAAGGGCGCGAGCTCCTTGCGGCCAAGCGCCAGAAACACGCGACGTGGGGCGTCGCCGAGCGCCTGCACTGCTCCTGCGACGTCTTCGACTTCTACCCAGTTATCACCCCGCACAGGCGTCCAAGCCGGCCGGCGCAGTGCGAGGAGAGGAATGTTTGCTTCTTCGGCCGCGCGTGCCGCATTCATCGATATCTGCGCCGCGTATGGATGTGTGGCATCTATCAAGATAGCGATGCCGTTGGTCTTCAGATAATGCGCCAGGCCGCAGGCACCGCCAAAGCCGCCGGTGCGCACCGGCACGTCTTGTGCTGCGGGCTCCTTGGTGCGTCCCGCGAGCGAGAGCGTCACGGAAACATGCGCGCACTTTGCCAGCGCACGAGCCAACGCCCGCGCTTCTGTCGTGCCTCCGAGAACAAGGATGCGCTGCATGGCCATCGCTGATCCGGTTGCGCAGGAAAGTGCCGCATTGGCGCCTTGGCTGTCCATTGTGGGCATGGGCGAGGACGGGATTTCGGGTCTTACTTCTGCTGCCCGCGCGTTCCTGAGCAGCGCGGAAATCGTGTTCGGGGGAAAGCGGCATCTGTCGTTCGCTGCGCCGCTCATCCGGGGCGCGGCGCGGCCGTGGCCGTCGCCATTTGAGCGCGGAATTGAAGAGGTGGTGGCGCTGCGCGGGCGCCCCGTATGCGTGCTCGCGTCCGGCGATCCTTTCTTTTTTGGCGTCGGTGCCGTGCTCGCGCGCCACATTGATACGGCGGAGATGGTCACGGTGCCCTCTCCTTCGGCATTCAGCCTCGCGGCGGCACGACTCGCCTGGTCGTTACCTGACACGGCGTTGCTTTCCCTGCACGGCCGGGATCTCGATCTCGTGCGTCCGCACCTGCAGCCCGAGGCGCGAATTCTTGCGCTCACGTCGGATGCCGACGCGCCGCGTGCGCTCGCAGAGCTTCTGGCACAAACCGGCTTTTCGCGCTCGCGTCTGACCGTGCTCGAAGCGTTGGGCGGCCCGCGCGAGCGCGTGCGCACCACCACGGCTGCAGAGTTTGATCTTGCTGACGTGCATGACCTTAACACCGTCGGCATCGACGTGATTGCGGACGCCGACGCGAGAGTGATCCCGCGCGCGCCTGGCCTTGCCGACGACATGTTCGAGCACGACGGGCAGATCACCAAGCGCGAGCTGCGCGCCGTGACGCTTTCCTCGCTGGCGCCCCGTCGTGGCGAGCTTCTTTGGGACATTGGCGCAGGCGCGGGCTCCGTCGCGATCGAATGGATGCTGTGCGACACCTCGCTCTCGGCGATCGCCATCGAGGAGCGAGCGGACCGCGCTGCGCGCATCCGGCGCAATGCAGTGGCCCTGGGTGTACCGGGCCTGCAGATCGTCGAAGGCGCAGCACCGGGCGCGCTCGCCGGCTTGGCCGCGCCTTCGGCAGTTTTCATTGGCGGTGGCGCGGCAGACCCCGGCGTGCTCGACGCAGCCGTCGCTGCCCTGAAACCCGGAGGCCGGCTCGTGGTCAACGCGGTGACTCTCGCCACCGAAAACGAGCTGCTGGCGCGGCATGCAGCCATGGGGGGCGCGCTCACGCGCATTGCCATTGCGCGGGCGCAAGCGCTCGGCGACGAGACAGGCTGGCGGCCGGCAATGCCGATCACCCAGTGGACATGGACAAAATCGGCCGCATGACCGTGCACTTTATTGGCGCCGGACCCGGCGCGGCCGATCTCATCACCTTGCGCGGCCGCGATCTGCTCGCGCGCTGCCCCGTGTGCCTTTATGCCGGCTCGATCGTTTCAAAGGAGCTGCTGACGCATTGTCCGGCCAACGCGCGCGTCATGGACACCGCGCCGATGACGCTCGATGAGATCGAGGCCGAATTCGTCGCTGCACACCGCGCAGGACACGACGTGGCCCGCCTCCATTCGGGAGACCTGTCGGTGTACAGCGCGCTCGCCGAGCAGCTGCGCCGGCTCAACCGCCGAGGCATTCCGTACACCCTCACGCCCGGAGTGCCCGCCTTTGCGGCTGCGGCTGCGGCGCTTGGCTGCGAGCTCACCGTGCCCGAAGTGGCGCAGAGCGTCGTGCTCACCCGTATTGCGGGCCGCGCCTCGCGCATGCCGGAAAGCGAGACGCTTGCGGGGTTCGCGGCAACGCGGGCTACGCTGGCGATTCATCTCGCCATTGCGGGCATCGAGCGCATCGTCAGTGAGCTCGTCCCATTCTATGGTGCAGATTGTCCGACCGCGGTGGTGGTGCGGGCGAGCTGGCCCGAAGAGCGCATTGTGCGCGGGACGCTCGGCGACATTGCTGCACAGGTTGCAGCGGAAAAGATCGAGCGCACGGCCTTGATCTTTGTTGGTCGCGCCCTCGATGCGCATGACTTTCGCGATAGCGCGCTCTACGCGCCCGACTATCACCGCCGCTTCCGCGAGAGCAGTGCTCAACATGAATGACGCAGGTACGCTCGCAGCATTGGGTAGCGACATGCCCACGCTGGCGCCCGGCCATGTCTGGCTCGCGGGTGCCGGTCCTGGCGACCCGGGGCTGTTGACGCTGCACGCGCTTGCCGGCCTCAAGCAGGCGGATGTCGTCGTGCATGATGCGCTCGTGGACAAGCGCATCCTTGCACTCAAGGCCGTGCAGGCGCGGCTCGAATTCGCGGGAAAGCGCGGCGGCAAACCCTCGCCGACGCAGGCTGACATCTCCAATCGGCTCATCGAGCTTGCGAAGACGGGTGCGCGCGTGCTGCGCCTGAAGGGCGGCGATCCCTGCGTTTTCGGCCGCGGCGGGGAGGAGGCCTTGGCGCTGGCGACGGCGGGCGTGCCGTTCCGGGTCATACCCGGTGTCACCGCAGGGCTTGCGGCGCTCGCCGCAGCGTCCATTCCCGCGACCATGCGCGAGACCAACCGCGCGATCATTCTCGCCGCGGGACACGGCGCCGATGAGGACGCGTTCGACTGGACACCGCTTGCGCGCGCCGCGCAGCCGCTGGTGCTCTACATGGTAATGCACAATTTGGAGCGCATCGCCGGCGCACTGATGCGCGGCGGGCGCGATGCAAAGACTCCGACCGCCGTCATTGCGGGCGCGACAACGGCGGCGGAGCGCATTGTCATCTCAACTCTGGAAGAGGTAGCGGAAGCGGTACGCAAAGAACGGTTCGAGCCGCCCGCGATCGTGGTCGTGGGCGAGATCGTCAATGTGCGCAAGCGCCTGCTCGCCCTGGCGGCGGCGACCCGATTGCGATGACGGCGCGCGCAATTGTCGTCGCGGCTCCGCGGTCCGGTTCCGGCAAGACCACCGTTGCGCTCGGACTTATTGGTGCGCTCGCCCGCAGGGGCATGACGGTGCGCGCGTTGAAGGCAGGGCCCGATTACATCGACGCGGCATTCCACGCTGCTGCAAGCGGCGCGCCTGCGCACAACCTCGACAGCTGGGCCATGGCGCCATCGCTGCTGGATGCGCTCATGCAGGATGCCGCTACGAATGCCGACCTTCTCGTCATCGAAGGCGCCATGGGGCTGTTCGACGGCATTCCGGGTCGTTCAGGCCGCACCGGAAGCACCGCGGACATCGCGGCGCGCTTCGCGATTCCGGTGCTGCTCGTGCTCGATGTGTCCGGCCAAGCGCAATCGGCAGCGGCCGTCGTGCGCGGCTTTGCCTCGCATCAACCTGCGCTGCGCATTTCGGGCGTTGTGCTCAACCGCGTTGGCAGCGAACGGCACGCACAGCTCGTGGGCGACGCGATCGCCTGTTTGGGTGTTCCGGTGGTCGGCGTGTTGCCGCGCGAGGAAGCCCTGCGCATGCCGGAGCGACACCTCGGGCTCGTGCAGGCGCGCGAGCGCGATAACTTGCCGGCGCAGCTCGAGCGCATCGTGGAGGCCAGCGAGCGCTATCTCGACATTGAGGGGATCCTCGGAATGGCCGGCGTCCCACGTATTCCGGGCACCGCAGCCTTGGTGCCGCTCCCACCGCCCGGACAGAATGTTGCGCTCGCACGAGACGACGCCTTCAGCTTCGTCTATTCCCATATTGTGGAAAGCTGGCAGCGTGCGGGTGCGCACATAATGCCTTTCTCGCCCCTGGCCGACGAAGCGCCTCCGGAATGCTGCGACTGCTGCTGGCTGCCCGGCGGGTATCCGGAGCTGCACGCAGGCGCGCTCGCGGCGGCACGCCGTTTTCGCGCAGGACTGGAAAGATTTGCAAAAACCCGGCCCGTGCATGGCGAGTGCGGCGGCTATATGGTGCTCGGCCGAGGACTGGAGGACGGGCAAGGCGAGCGCCACGCAATGGTGGGACTCCTGGGACATGCGACGTCCTTTGTGCAGCGCAGGCTCCATCTCGGCTACCGTGAGGCGCGCCTTCTTTGCGACAGCCCGATCGGGCGGGCGGGCGCGATCGTCCGCGGTCACGAGTTTCACTACGCCAGCCTGGTGGAAGACGGGGCCGACGATGCTCTCGTGGAGCTAAGCGACGGCGAAGCTCGGCCGCTCGGGCGCAGCGGAGCCCGGCGCGGCCACGTGACCGGCAGTTTCTTTCATTTCATCGCGCCGGCGGAGACAGCATGGCGATCGTAGGCTGCATGAGCGGAGCGATATGCGGGAAAAAGCCCCGGATGTCGCTGGCGCTCATCCGGGCTACACGCGTGATGGCTACACTTATGCTCGCGCATTCGCTGAGCGCTGCGCCTGCACAGGCGAACGACATCGAACTCATCGTCGCGGACGAGCTTGCAAAGGGAATTCTTGCAGGTGTTACGGGCGCCGCCGCGGCAGTTCGTATCGATGGGCGAACTGTTTTCTACAACGCGGGTTACGCGGACGGCGCAAGCAAGCGGCCGATGGATTCGGATTGCCTGTTCAACCTCGCCTCGGTCAGCAAGATCTTCGATGTGACGCTGCTTTCACTGCTGGCCGTAAATGGGGAGCTGTCGTTCGACGACCCGGTGGCCAAATACGTTCGCGAGCTGGACAACGGAGGGAACGCGAGCCGCATTACCCTGCGCCAACTCGTCACCTTCAGCTCCGGGTTCAGCGTCACGCATGACAACCCGCCTTGGTGGCCGGCGGAGCATTTCACGCTGCCGAAATTCCTGCGCCACCTGCAAAAATGGAAACGCGACCCCAACCACGCGCCGGGGCGTGATTATATCTACTCGCATGCGGGGTTCATGCTGCTGCATGTCGCGCTCGAGCGCCGGTTCGGCATGCCTTATGCGGCCTTGCTCGAACGCAGGCTGTTGCGCCCTCTGGATCTGCCGTCCACGCTGCTGCCGCTGCGCGGCGCGGGCGAGGTCGGCAATCTTGGCCCCGCGCTGAAGCTCCGCGCGGTGCAAGGCTATAGCGGCGAGGGCAGGCCGATCGGCAAGCCGGGCAACATGCAAGGCTATTATTATTGGCCGGGCACCGGACAGATGTTTTCGTCTGCGAGCGACATGGCGCGCCTTCTCGCTGCGCATTTGGGAGAACTGCCGCTCAATCCCGCACTCCAGCGCGCGATCAAGATGACGCACCAGGAAACTCTTGTCATACGGCCGAATGTAATGCAGGCGCAGGCATGGGAGGTGCATCATCTGGCTCTGCCGATCATCGACAAGAACGGCGGCCTCAACAACACGACGACATATATCGGGATGATTCCAGACAAGCGGCTCGGTGTCGTCATCCTGATGAATCGCGGGAACACGGATGGCCGCGATTTCGGTCACGCCATCTTGTTAAGACTTGCCGCTCTCGCCGAAGCGGCCGGTCAAACGCAATAGTTCGCCGCCCGCATAAGCCAAGCGATTTGATTTCGCGGGCGCTCAATGGGGGTTACAAGTGCACAGTCACGAAGCGAGAGGAAAGTCCCATGAACCAGCAGCAAGCGACCACGCGCGAGCCGTCGCGCAAGGATCACCTTCCCTACGAAGTGCGCCATCGCGACGACGCGCAGTGGGAAACCATCCGTTGGCCCGGCCAGACGGGAAAGATGCTCTTTCATCCACGACCCGACCGGCCGACCGAGCCGAATGCGGGCATCGTCCGCTATGAGCCGGGCTCACATCACCCGGAGCACTATCACGGCTTTGCGCAGGTCTGGTACATCCTGTCGGGGGAGTTCACCATCGAAGGCAAATTGCTCAAGCCGGGCAACATGCTGTTTCATCCGGATCCGCATTACGAAGGCGCGCTGCACACCGAGACCGGTGGCGAGATGCTCTTCGTGCAGTATCCGGGCCCGACCACGGGCGAGCGGCCGATCTATGACAACCGCTTCAACATGAAGGAGCGCCGGCCGGTCGCCGAGGAGCGCGTGGACGTCTGATCACGGTAGCCCGCATGAGCGAAGCGAGATGCGGGAATAAAATCCCGGATTTCGCTGCGCTCATCCGGGCTACGGCCTGCCTGAAACGCAAATGCCCGCGACGAGCGCGGGCATGGCGATATCCGCTTTGCAGCGCAGGTAGAGTGTACGGCCGATCCGAGACCGTCAGATGCTCAGCGCGAGCAGTGAAACGGCGCCGATCCCGAGTATCAGCACGACAAAGGCGACCGGATCGTAGTCCAGCCAATGGGTGGTGCTCTGTACACGCATGACGGTAATCCCCTGAAACGACCCTACGGGTGTTAGTCGGGCTCGTCACCCAAATGGTTCATTTTCGGTTAACGCGGCCGTTAACGCGCTTAGGAGCTAAAGGTTTCAAGGAATTAGGCGGTTGGCCCCGAACTCTCGGATACGCCCGCGTCTGCGAATGTCGCCATCCCAAGGTGGCAGGCTACCGCGGCGCGCAGCACCAGCACGGCGACTGCAGTTCCCGAAGCTTCCCCGAGTCTCATGCCAAGGCTGAGAAGGGGAGAAAGCCCAAGCTCCTCAAGCAGGTGCCGGTGCCCGCTTTCGGCTGACACGTGCGCCGCCGTCGCGTGGTCTAATGCGCCCGGGTTGAGCTTTTTCAGCGGAGCGGCGGCCGCGGTCGCGACGAAGCCGTCGAGCAGTACCGGGATGCTGCGATGCCGCGCCGCGAGCACGGCACCCAAGATGGCCGCAAGCTCGCGGCCACCCAGCGCGGCCGCAGTACCGAGCGGGTCGGCAAAGATGGCGCGGTGCATTGCAAGAGCGCCCTCGATGACGGCCCGCTTTCTCGCGAGTCCGGCTTCGTCGAGTCCGGTGCCGATACCCGCCCAGCGCGCTGCGCCGCGGCCGAACAGAGCCGCCGCGAGCGCGGCTGCCGCCGTCGTGTTGCCGATGCCCATTTCGCCCACGCAGACGAGGTCCGCCTCGGGCGCAACCGCCTCATAGCCGGCCTGCACGGCACCCAGAAATTCGCCCTCATTCATGGCCGGTGTCTGCGTGAAGTCGGCCGTGGGACGCTCCAGCGACAACGGCAGCACCCGCAGTTTTGCCCCGGCCACTCGGGCGAGCTGATTGATGGCGGCGCCGCCCTTTGCGAAATTCGCCACCATCTGTGCCGTCACTTCCGGCGGAAACGCGGAAATGCCTTGTGCCGCAACGCCGTGATTTCCCGCGAACACGAGTATTTCGACCCGGTCGAGCCGCGGCCGGCTCGTTCCCTGCCAATGCGCCAGCCACAAGACCAGATCTTCGAGACGGCCGAGACTGCCGGCCGGTTTGGTGAGTTGCGCCTCGCGTCTGCGGACCGCCTCGGCGCTCGCCGCATCGCCTTTGGGCAGATCGAGACAGGCTGTACGCAGCGCGGCGAGCGAGGACCATGCAGGCATGATTCGTCCTATAAGGTCCTTGCTACCGGGCGGATTGCCTGCACGTGCGGGTGAGGAAACATGAACGCCGTCGGCGAATGGCTTCTTCGTGTCGCGTTGGATGTCAAGATCGCCATTCTCTTCTGCACGCGGTTGCCGCTTTCCCATTCCACGGCGGTCGAAGGCTTCGATGTCGCGCGGGCAAGCTGGGCCTTGCCGGTGGCGGGCGCGCTGGTCGGTGGCATCGGTGCGCTGGTCTACGCGTTCGCCTATCGGCTCGGGCTCTCCTCCCTCACGGCTGCTGCCCTTGCGCTCGCTGCGACGCTCCTTGCCACAGGCTGCCTGCACGAGGATGGGCTCGCCGATACCGCCGATGCATTCGGCGGCGCGGCGGATCCCGAGCGGAAGCTCGAGATCATGCGCGACAGCCGCATTGGCGCCTATGGCGCCTGCGCGCTGGCTCTTTCGCTGATGCTGCGGTGGAGCGCAGTTGCCGATATTGCCGAGCCCTGGGCAGTGGCGGCGGCGCTCATTGCTGCCCATGCGGCCGCGCGCGGGGCCTTGCCCTCCTTCATGCGCCTTGTCCCGCTGGCGCGTGCGGACGGGCTTGCAGCCGGCGCCGCCGGCGTGTCGTGGGAGAACGGCTCCATCGCGGCTGTTCTCGGCGTTGTCGCGCTTGCTGCTGCTTTTGGTCCCAGGGCAGCTGCCGTGAGCTTTGTTCTGCTGCTCATTGCTGCTCTTGCCATGGCGCGTTTATGCATCCAGCAAATAGGCGGCCAGACCGGCGATGCGATCGGCGCCCTGGAACAGATCAACGAGATGCTGATCCTGCTTATAGCGGCGATCGTATTCGGCCCGGGTTCGCAGCCGGATTGAGCGACAGCGAACTCCGGTTACAGCCTGCTCGGATCGCTTTGCTCGATCCGGGCTACGGAGCCGCGCCTTTGCCCACCGTACGGCTGCTGATACTCTGCTTGCATGGAGCTTACGCACGAGGACGTAAAGAGAATTCTCGAAATCATCGATCGCGCCGAGCATCTCGACGAGGTCGAGCTCGTGTTCGGGGGAATTCACCTGCACGTGCGTCGCGGCAAAGCGAGCGCGGAGAGCTCAAGCTCGTCCCGGATTTCCGCTGCATCGACACCGACGATCGAAGCACCAAAACCGAGCATTCCTGCGGCGCAGCGCAGCGAACCCAAGCTCGCCGAAGGAGAGGTCGCGATTCGCGCGCCGATGCTCGGCACTTTCTATCGCGCCGCTGCGCCCGGACAGCCGCCCTTCGTCGAAGCCGGCCAGCACGTCAAAGCCAACGACACCATCTGTCTCATAGAAGTAATGAAGCTGTTCAATTCCATCAGGGCCGGTGTCGACGGCGTGGTGCGCAGCATCCTTGCCGAGAATGGCAGCCTCGTCGAATACAATCAGATGCTGTTCGTCATCGCGCCGCAGTCGCGCGAAGCATCCGTTGAAGGGATGAGCGTGCCCGAATAGGACCGGGATGGCAGCAGATATCGCCATTGTCGATCAGACATTCCGCGATGCCCACCAGTGCCTGTGGGCGACGCGCATGCGCACGGCGCACATGCTCCCGGTGGCCGAGCGCATGGACCGTATCGGATTTCAACGCATCGAGGCCATCGCCGCGGTGCAGTTCGATGTCTCTGTGCGTTTCCTCAAAGAGAATCCCTGGGAACGCGTGCGGCTCCTCCGCGAGCGCATCAGGAAGACACCGCTGAGCTCGTTTCTGCGCTCGAAGAATATCGTGACCTTCGACGTGATGCCCGATGATGTGGTGGCGCTCTGGGTCGAGCGTCTCATTGCCAACGGCGTCCGCGACATCGGCTCCTTTGACGGGCTCAACGATGTGGACAATATGCTCACCGCCCTCGATGTCGCGCGTGCGCTTGGCGCCCGCACCATCGGCGCACTGTCATATAGCCTCTCCCCGGTGCACACGGATGCGCTGTTCGTCAAAACCGCAAAGGAGCTCATCGAACGCGGCAAGGTCGATGCGATCTGGCTCAAGGATGCGGGCGGCCTGCTCACCATCGATCGCATCCGCACACTCGTGCCCGCGGTCAAACAGGTGATCGGCAATGTCCCCCTGGAGCTGCACAGCCACTGCCTCACCGGCGTTGCGCCCCTGGTCTACCTGGAAGGCGTGAAGGCGGGGGCCGACTGCATCCACACTTCCGTCGCGCCTCTCGCCAATGGCGCGGCGCAGCCGGCGATGCAGTCGATGGTGCGCAACCTGCGTGCGTTGGGCTATCAGATGGACCAGGACGATGCACTCGCGGACGAGGTGGGCGAGCATTTCCGACGCGTTGCCGAGCAGGAAGGAAAGCCGCTCGGCAAGGTGCTGGAATATGACACCTTTCACTACGAGCATCAGATCCCGGGAGGCATGCTGAGCAATTTCCGCGTGCAGCTCGCGGAGCTGGGGCTTTCCGAAAAATTCGACGAGCTGCTGCATGAATGCGTGCGCGTGCGCAACGAGCTCGGCTATCCGATCATGATCACTCCCTTCGCGCAGTTCGTCGGCACGCAGGCGGTGCTCAACGTCGTGCATGGCGAGCGCTACCGCCACGTACCGGATGAGGTGAAGAAATATGCGCTCGGCTATTTCGGAAAGCTGCTCGCCCCGATTGAGCCTGACATCCTCGACAAAATCGTTGCAAACGGCTCGCCGCATATCGCGCTCAAGCCGGAACCGCTTCCCCCTCGGGTGGACAGCCTGCGCAAGCAATATCCGAACGCAAGCGATGACGAGCGGCTGTTGCGGGCGATGTTTGCGGGCGGGCAGGTCGATGCCATGCTGTCGGCCGGGCCGACCAGGACGGAATACGCATTTGAGCAGCCGCTGGTACGGCTGGTGCGCGAGCTCGCCTCCCGCCGCATGAGCCGCATCCACATCAGCCGCAAGGGGACGGCGCCCGCCCCCTCCACCGATCTCGGTTTACCCGAGATCGGCACCTTAAGTGCGCAAGTCGGACAAGCCGACTTGCGTTGCTGACGCGCGGGCGCCCTAAATTTCAGGAGAGAGCCTGCCGTGATGGAAAATGTCGAAGCAGTGGAGCCGCTCCCACCCGCTGCGCGCTGGCAGACATTGACGAGTTCGCTGCCGACGATCTTGTGGAACGTCGGCGTGCTTATTGCCGCACTGGTGATCTGGCAACTGCTCACCGTGGTGATTGCCTCGCGCTTCTTCCCCGGGCCGCTTGCAATCCTCCAATCGTTCGTCGAGCTGGCCCAAAATGGCGACACCGGCGGCCACACTCTGTGGGAGCATTCGTGGGCGAGCCTCTACCGCGTGCTCGTCGGATTTGGCTTTGCCATTGTCGCGGGGGTGCCGCTCGGCTTGCTGATGGGACTTTATCCCGTTCTCTATGCGCGGACGCGTTCTGTGCTCGAGCCATTCCGCTTTATCCCGCCCATCGCCTGGATCCCGCTCGCCATCATTTTCTTCACGGGCCTGACGCGTTACGCCTTCCTCATATTCCTGGGCGCTTTTTTCCCGGTCTTCACCAATGCTGCGGTGGGGGTGGCGCGGGTCGAGCCCATTCATCGCAAGGTCGCCATGGTCTATGGCGCGAGCAAGCTGTGGATCCTGTTGCATGTGGTCATTCCCACGGTGCTCCCCGATATCCTCGGCGGCATGCGGGTTGCCCTTGGCGCGGCATGGCTCACGATCGTGGCGGCCGAGCTCGCGGGCGGCATTTCCCTCGGGCTCGGCCGCATGATGACAAACTATGCAGAACTTGTTCAGATACCCCCGATCATCGTCGGGATGCTGCTCATCGGCGCCATCGGCTTTCTCATGAACGAAGCCTTGCTGCTCACGGAGCGGTATCTCTTTCGCTGGCGCTGGCAGGTGAAGCTGTGAGCGACTGGGCAGACGCCAAGCTGATTGCCGACGTATCGCATCGCTTCGGGACGTTTCTCGTCCACGATCGCCTGCGCTTTTCCGTGAAAGAGAACGAATTCCTGTGCATCTGTGGGCCCTCGGGCTGCGGCAAAACCACGCTCCTTGACATGCTTGCCGGGATCCTAACGCCGTCACAGGGGCGCATTCTCATCGACGGCAAGCAGGTCAATCCCAAGCGCGACAACATCTCCTTCGTGTTCCAGGAGCCCTCCACGCTTCCATGGCTCACGGTGTGGGACAATATTGCGACCGGGCTGCGCATAAAGAAGACGCCGTCCCAGGAGATCCGCCGCAAGGTGGAGGAAATCCTCGATCTTGTCGGGCTGCACGGGTTCGAGAAGCACTACCCGCACCAGATTTCGGGCGGCATGAAGCAGCGTGTTGCCATCGCGCGCGCCTTTGCGACCGATGCCGACGTGATCCTCATGGACGAGCCGTTCGTCAGCCTCGACCAGCCGACCCGCGAGCGCATGCAGCGGGAGGTGCTGGAGATCTGGGAGCACCGGCGGCGCACCGTCATCTTCGTTACGCACAATCTCGAGGAAGCCGTCTTTCTCGGTGACCGCATCATCATTCTTTCCGCGAAACCCGCGCGCATCGTCGCCGATGTGCCGGTGCCGATCGCGCGCCCACGCGATCCGCTCGCGCCCGAGTTCACGCAACTGCGCGCAAAATGTGCGGCCGTGCTGCACGATCTGGACGCGATGCCGAACGCGCGCCGGCCGCGCAC
>JBKPOZ010000213.1:0-19951 GCA_046733355.1 Pseudomonadota bacterium
GCTGTGGATAGCGCGCATCATGATTACGTGGGGGATCATTTCCGCCGCGATGGCCTTCGTCGCCGGCCCGTATTCTTTTTACTTCTTGCGATTCCTCCTTGGCGCCGCCGAAGCCGGCTTCTTCCCCGGCATCATCCTCTACCTGACGTACTGGTTTCCCGCCCGCTACCGGGCCGTGATCGTTGCGATCTTCATGGTCGCCATTCCAGCCTCGAGCTTCATCGGCTCGCCGATCTCGGCCGCGCTCCTGGGGCTCGAAGGGCTCGCCGGCCTGCACGGCTGGCAATGGATGTTCATTCTCGAAGGGTTGCCGGCAGTGCTGCTCGGCCTCATCACGCTCGTGGTGCTGCGCAATGGACCGCACGAGGTGCACTGGCTTACGACCGAGCAGCGGGACTGGCTCTCGGCGCGCCTGAACGCGGAGCGCGCGAGCGCGCGCAACGTGCCGCACATGTCGGTCTGGCGCGTGTTGTGGAACAAATATGTGCTCGCGGCCGCGCTGGTCTATGCCGGAAGCTCGGGTGCGAGCGCCTGCCTGTCGATCTGGCAGCCGCAGATCATCAAGTCTTTCGGCCTGACGAACATGCAGACCGGTTTTCTCAACGCGCTGCCCTTTGGCATTGCATCTCTCATTATGGTGCTGTGGGGACGCATGTCGGACCGCACGGGCGAGCGGGTCTGGCACACCGCCGTGCCGCTTGCGATCACGGCAGCGAGCCTTGCCTCCACGCTGCTGACGAACTCGCTCATGCCGACGATCGCCATTCTTTGCCTCGCCGTCACCGGCACCTACGCGATCAAGGGGCCGTTCTGGGCGCTCTCAACGGAATGGCTCTCTGCATCAACGGCCGCCGCGGGCATCGCGCAGATCAATGCCATCGGCAATCTCGGCGGCTTTCTCGGAACCTACCTGCTCGGCGTGATCAAGGATGCGACCGGCAGCTACGGTCTCGGGCTCCTGCCCCTCGTCGTCCTTACCGCTGCAGGCAGCATCGTGGTGCTGGTAATGGGACGCGGCCATCCGCGCACGGTTGCAGCGCCGAGCAGCGCTTGACGAGGACACAGGCGGCTCCGCCTTCGCTATAGCCGAGGCGGATGTCTTTCCGACGCCAACTCCAGTTCAGCACGCCTGTTCGCATGGGCTATCCTGCTCCATCGTAGCGCCGGAATATTATGGAAGCAGGCAAGCAGGACGCGCCATCCTCCCCCGCGAAGTGGAGCGAAGCGACACGAAGCGGGGGAGGGGGACCGCAACGTAAGTCGGGCTTGCCCGACTTACGTCACTTAAAATTCCGATCTCGGGTAAACACGAGATCGGATGCGCGGTGGAGGGGGCGTGCAAAAATAGTCTGGTGGACGCGTCTAAGAACATGGCGAACCCTGCAGAACCAATTGTGAGACTTCCATTGACGCCAACCTATAACCCCCTCCACCACCACTCGCTCGCTACGCTCGCTCGGGTGGTCCCCCTCCCCCGCTTCGCGCTTCGCGCTTCGCAGGGGAGGGCAAGCGCGCCTTCTCGCTGCTTCAGGAATGAGCGGATCAAAACTCATCACGCTCTAAAGCCAGAGCTTGTGGACTGAGGGACAGCGTGTCTTTCATGTACGCCACGATCTTTCATTGGCTGAGCGAGTTCTCGGCATGGCTTGAACAGACGCAACTTAGCCAGTTCATTCAGGTTCATGAATGGATAGTGCCTGCTGTGCAGTCGCTGCACATCCTTGCCATCGCCGTCATCGCGTCCTCGGCGCTGATGATCAATCTGCGGCTGCTGGGGCTCTATGCCGCCGACCAGCCGCTGCAAGAGGTGTTGTCGCGCTTCGTGCCCTTCGTCTGGTGGGCGCTCCTCGTGCTGCTCGTCACCGGCATGGTCATGATTGTCGGCGAGCCGCCACGTTCGCTCAAGAATCCCGTGTTCCAGCTCAAGATGGTCCTGCTTGCGGCCGCGCTGATCGCAACCACAATCTGCCAAATCACAGCGAGCGTTTATCCGGCATTCGGCGGTCTCAACAAAGGACGTAGCGCTGGCGCCGCCTCCCTCGCCTGCATCTCCATGGCGCTCTGGGTCGGCATCATCTTCGCCGGCCGCTGGATCGCGTACTATTATTAGCGCCGCTCTGTTAATCTCACGCCGTCATCCTGAGGCGCTCGGCGCAACGCGCTCAGCTCGCGCCTCCGGACGACGGTCGAAGGACACGACAACATGCGGCGGAGTTGATGCAGCCAGATGAGTTTTTCGAATGGCTGCAGAGCACGCCTGTGGCTGTTATGATTCGTGAAAACGAAATCCTGTTTCCCTGGATCGAGTCGTTTCACGTCCTCGCCATCGTGCTGGTGGTAGGCACGATCTCGATTGTGGACTTGCGGCTGCTCGGTCTGGCTTCCCGCAGCCGCTCGCTGACTGTGCTCTTGCGCGAAGTGCTGCCCTACACCTGGACTGCATTCGCGATCGCCGCCCTCACCGGTTTTTTGCTGTTCTCCTCGAACGCGCCCAAATACGCGCACAACCTGTTTTTCCAGGCCAAGATGATGCTGCTCGTCATCGCCGCTGCGAACATGGCGGTATTCCACCTCATCGGCAGGCGGGAGGCTCGACAAGGCGCGATCGCTGCGAAGACTGCAGGAGCGATCTCGCTCGGCGCATGGGTTGCGGTGGTGGCCTGCGGCCGATGGATCGGGTTCACATTGCACTAGGGTCACGAAAATAGGTATGTACATCGATCTGCCGCATCGCAGGACGTGGAGGCGAGAAGTGGGATCGAGCCTTTTATTCACGTTTCTTCTCATCTGCGCGTTGCCCGCGCTCGCTTCCGCGCAGAGCCAGCCGAAGAAGCCGGCCGCCATCATCAATCCACCGCCGAGTGCGCAGGATTACGCCGATCTTGCCAAGCTGCCGGACTGGAGCGGCGTGTGGAATCCAAATATTTCCGACCAGGATCGGCAGGCGCTCACCAATCCACCTCCGTGGAACGAAAAGGTCGCAAAGGAAGTGGAAAAAATGCGCGCCGAGGAGAAGGCGGGCCGTCCCAAGCTGATCTTCTACGGCTGCTTTCCCGAGGCGCATCCCGCGTGGATGCTGGTCACGCATAACGCGATGGAAATCCTGTTCACTCCAGGCCGGGTGACGATGCTCGGGGAATCGGACGGCAACCGGCTGCGCCGCATCTATACGGACGGGCGTTCCCATCCCGACGTGCCCGATCCGACTTTTCACGGACATTCCATCGGTCATTGGGAAGGTGGCACGCTCGTTGTCGACACGGTCCACATCCTGCCCCAGGCACCGCTCGCGATCAGCGAGGCAATCGGGGTGCCGAACGACGGCGACATGCACGTGACCGAGCGCATTCATCTTGCCGAGAGGGACATTCTGCATGACGAGCTTGTGATAACCGCGTCCAAAATCCTCACCGGCTCCTGGAAGACCACGCGCGCCTTCTTCCGCCAGCGCGCGCGCAAGTTCGACATCGTCGAAGGCGTTTGCCAGCAGGGCGACTACCGGGAAGCGCTCGACGAGAATGGGCATCACATCTTCGTGCCAATAGAAAAGACCCAGTGGGGCAATATCCTCGCTCCAAAGTGAACCTCAATCGGATTACATGCATGAGAAATCGTCGCGCTCTTCTTGTCGGGCCGGTCGCCGTACTCGGCGCTGTTGCGCTCGGCGCTGCGTCCGTCGTGGCGCATCATTCCACGAGCATGTTCGATCAGTCGAAGACCATGAACATCAGCGGCGAAGTCTTGGAGCTGCGCTGGGTCAACCCGCACGTCAGTCTTGCGGTCAAGGGCACAGTGAAGGAGCTGCCCGAGGACGGCGTTGCGGTTTGGGTCATGGAAATGACGAGTCCGGGCAATCTGGTGCGCGCCGGCGGCTGGCGGCGGGACGCGGTCAAGAGCGGCGACCAGGTCGAGGTCGTCTTCAGCCCATTGCGCGATGCCGAGCGCAAGGGCGGCGCGCTCAAGAAGCTCACGGTGGTTTCTACGGGCGAGGTGTTTACCGCCAATATTCGCGAGCAGGAGCGACCGGGACTCGAATGAGCGGACGCTCGGGCTCACGCCCGTTTGCAAGCGCGCTGCTCGCGTTGATTGTCGCGGCCGCGAGCGGCGGCCTCGGGAATGCGCAGGCCCCCGGGACGCCTCCGCCGAAGGACACCATATTCGCGCGCAAGATCCTGATGGGCTCGATCGACAGCAAGATGGGCGAGATCGAAACCATGCTGGCGCCGGAAGGCCGGCTGGATGCCGCCGAGGCGCAGGAGCATGCGGACACGATTTCCATCATGCTCCTGGCGTTCCCCCATCTTTTTCCGGCAGAGACCAATCAGTGGAAACCCGGTGCCGATCGCGATCCTGCAACTGACACCTTCGCTTCCCCGGATGTTTGGGCGAATTTCCCGGAGTTTTACGGGCGCGCCACAAGTGCTTCGAAGATCGCCCAGGATGCCGGCACGACGCGGCGCCTCGATGATTTCAGGAGACTGATCGGCGAATTGCGCGCTGGGTGCAACGGCTGCCACGAACGCTTTATGAAGACGGAATGAATAAGCCCTCGATCAATATCGCCGGATCGGAAAGAGCATGCCCATGAAAACCTCGATGGTTGTCGCGTTGATGCTGGGAGTGTCGGTAGTGTGCGGCAGCGGCCGAGGACGAGGCGATGAAGCAACTGGTTCCCACGGGCAAGCTCCGCATCGGTGTCGCCTATGCTCCCGCTCCCACGCCGGTTTTCGTCGTCAAGGACGCTGCCGGCGAGGTGCGCGGGGTCCCGCGCGATCTGGGCGTTGCGCTGGCGAAAGCTCTCGGCGTGCCGTTCGAGATCATGGTGACGGCGACGACCGGCGAATTGACGGAAGGCTGCGCCTCGGGCGCGCTCGACGTGGCCTTCATGCCGATCGACGACGAGCGCCGCAAGCGGCTCGATTTCAGCCCACCCTATTTCATCATCGAAAGCACGTATCTCGCTTCCGCTTCCTCGGGCATCAAGACGCTTGCCGAGGTGGATCGGCCGGACATCACCGTGGTCGGGATCGACGGCTCAACCACGCTTCGTGCGGCGGGGCGCAGCCTGAAAAACGCGAAGCTCGTTCCCGCGAAATCGGTCGCCGAGGCCATGGCAATGATGCAGGCCGGAACGGCGCAGGCAGTGGCCTTGAGTCGTGACTCGCTGCAGCTTCTGCAGCATCAGCTGCCGGGCTCGCGCATTCTCGAGGGCGCTTTCCAGACGACGGGCGTCGCCATGGCGGTGCAAAAAGATCGCCCGGCTGCGCTCGTCCACGTTACGGCATTCATGGAAAGCGCAAAGAGCGACGGCACCGTGCGTCGTGCATTCGATGCGGCGGGGTTGAAACAGCTCCCCATCGCGCCCTGACCGTTCGCGGCTTGCCCCGGTACTGGTCCCCGCAAAGAGAATTTGCGTGATCACCGTCACATTCCGCGGCACGGAAGAGGCGCATAGTCCTCCAATAAACAACAGGAGGATACCCCCATGCGCCTCGTCTTTGCTGTCATCCTTGCGGTTCTGACGCTCACCGCGGCCAGCGTTTCGAGTTACGCCTGCCCGCCCGGCTACTCGAAATGCGGCACGCGCTCATGTTGTCCGCTATGAAACGCGTGCGACACGTAGATGCACCCGCCGCCGCTCCTGTCGTGCGGCGGGCAAGCGCGTTCCTCTGGGCGGGATCGGCGGTGGTCTTCGGCTCGGCCCTGCTTGTGGCCGGCTGGGTCTTCGCGTCTCAACGAAATGCCGGCGACGTGCTCGACGCCGCCGTAAAAGAGATCGGGTTTCACCCGGTGAAGCCCGCCAACAAGCTGCGCGGCCCCGGCTCCATTTACGTCGCCGAGGACGACAGCTTCTATCACCAGGTCTGCCCGGTGCACGCCGGCGACGTGCAGGCCGTCGTGCAAACGTCTCCTGCCCAGTCGCGCACCCGCGAAAGGCTGGAAAAGGGCACCTTCTCCTGGGATGGGGATCTGGTCAAAATGTTGAATGCAAAGCTGGGTGGCACGCGCGTGACATCCATCAAGTACAGCCTGTCCGACGTGATGCTGCATGAGATCGCCGATGACGACCTCAAGGCCCTGCAGAGAAAATTGATGCAAAATCCCGACTGCGAGGATGTCGTCGTCCAGTATTACAAGCACAACAAGAAGATCTGCAGCGGCTATGCGGCGCTTAGCGCATCGGCGAGCTTCAGGGTATACACCCAGCAAACCGCTGATATCGATTTGCAGCTCGTAAAGGATCACCTGCAGCAACACACCGGCGGGCAGATCAAAATCGTCAGCAAGGACGAGTTCTCGGGCGAGAACCTGTTCTACGGGATCAGGTTGTCCGACATCATCTGCGCTGTCCCGGACGACGACAGGCCGCCGCGGCGTGTCGCCGAGTCCAGGATCTAGATCGTGTTTCGGTGAGATTGAATTGCATCGGCGCAACGGACTCGGCAGGCTCCCTCTCCCATACGGAGAGGGGTGGGGTGAGGGGTTTTGACCTCCCGGTAAAAACAGCGGCGGTAACCCCCTCACCCCAACCCTCTCCCCCAAACGGGGAGAGGGAGTCGCGCCGCGCCTGTTGCACTGGCGTGCGTCGATTTCACCGAAACGCACACTAAAAAGCTTCGCAGCCGCAATATCCTCGCCATGGCCGGGCTTGTCCCGGCCATCCACGTCTTGGAATGGCGGTTGACTTTAAGACGTGGATGCCCGCGACCAGCGCGGGCATGACGCTTTACATAAAATACGCGGCAATCGCATCCGCAATACCGAGCGGCAGGTTCTGCTCCTTCTTCAGCGTCGCAATGAAATCGGGATCATCCACCGCCGCGAGTGCGTCGAGGCTTACCGGAGACAGTGGAACCGATGCGGCTTCAACCGCGAGCAGGTCGGGGCCGGTGGGCGCGCCATCGAATGCAAGCCGCGGCCGCAGCTCCACGTGATTCTGAAACTGCTCGTCAAGGGCCAGACGCCAGCCGCTTCGCGCGATTTCGCTCCCGGCGGCAATTGCGCTCGCATAGGGCAGACTTTGCGCATGCAGCTTTCCCAAATCCGCGAGCGCTGCCCGCAATCGCTGTGTCGCATCCGCCAGTGTAACCTTCTCGATATCGGGATCGCCCGCCGCATCTTCGAAATCGACGACGCGCGGCGTGCCAGCTACGGTGATCCGCTCGCCGCTTACCGCGAGTTTTGCCATCAGCTGCGCCGATCCGTAGCGTGGCCGCCCGCCGATGGCGACCAGGATCACGTCGTCCTCACGCGCGCTGATGAGGTGAAGGTAGGGGTCATCGGACTTTCCCGCGATGACAATAAAGTCTGCGAGCTTGCCGGGTGTGAGCGTGCCGAGCGAGTTGTCCCATTTCAGGATCTTTGCCGGGTTGCGCGTTGCCATCGCCGCTATGTCGTAGTCGCTCAAGCCAAGATCGAACTTCGCGCCGACTGTCTTGGCCACCTTCAGCTCGCCGAGCAGGTCCTTGCTCCCTGATGGCGACCAATCGGAACCGAGCGCAACCAAGAGGCCGGCATTCCGCGCAGCGACGATATCGGTGGTCTTTCCATAGAGCAGAAGGTTGCTCAGCGGCGACCAGACCACGTGCGCCTGGTGTTGTGCCATGATCTTGAAGTCGGCTGCGGTCAGCGCGGTGCAGTGAATGCCGGCAAGCGAGGGCTCGATCGCCCACTCGTTCTGCGCATTGCGCAGCGCGAGAAAGTGGTTGCGTGCGGCGGCATCGATTCCTTCACTCAGATGCAGGAGAAAACAGCTGGCCGTCTGCAGCTCGTGCTCGAACTTGGCCCAGTCGCGGGCGTCGATATCCGGTATTTTGGAATGCGCTTGGGGAAGAACGGGGGGCGCGCCGATCTCCGCGGTCCGCAGGACTCCCTTGTAATAGCGATGAATGGTGCCGCTCCAATTGGAGAGCGTAATGCCCTGGCTTGTGGTCACTCCCGCCAGCAGGCATTTGCTTTCCACGTAGCGTACCAGAGCGGGAAGAAGCGTGCCGTTGTCGGCGAGCGCAATCGCGCTCATCGGACCGGTGACAGAGCTTTTATACGCCGCCGCATTCTGCCACTCGTCGCGATTCGTGTACGCTTTCGGTACCTGCCAGAGCGGAAGAATGTTGTAGCTCAGGTGGTTGTGAAGCTCGATCAGCCCCGGATAAATCGTGCCGCCGCTGTCGATCGCGGCGATGCCGGTAAAGCCACCAGGAGCGGGCTGATCGGCCGGCAAAATTGTCGCAATGCGGTCGCCGTCAACGTAAATCGTGCCCCGCTCGAGAACATCGGCTTGGGTGCTCATCGTGACGACACGACCGGTAACGGCCCATCGAGCGGCAGCGCTCATGGGATCACCCCCGACGGGACGGTCACGGTGATGCTGCGTCGCTTGCTCGCCGCGTCGGTGCCGGTCCGGGTCGCCCATGCCTCATCGCCTCGCATCCAGGCCGGCAGTCCTGCGGGAAAATCTTCAGCCGGAATGTTTCCCAGATCAGCGGGCGTGAAGTCGTCGGCGTAGGGAACAACGCTGGCGACGGGCGCGTCGGGATGCTTGATCCGCGGAAGGAGTTGCGTCAGCGCCTCATTCCAGCGCGCGAGCATCACCTTGGTGTTTGCCTTGCGCGCATCCTCGGTATGGCTCGCGCTCTCCGGCCAGGTCGGGTGCTGAATGTGCTGATAAGGGAGGTTTGCACTCGATTGCCCGTCCGCCGTCTTTACCCACGTCGTCCAGGCATGATCCGCCAACGAGCCGAGAGCCACCACCGCCTCGAGCCCACCGAGACCGGTCACTGCTTTAAACCACCGAGACCGATAACCAACGATCCCTGGATCGTTCTGGTGGCTCTCACCCGCGGTTTGGCCATAGACGCTGTAGAGGAAGGTGTTGACCATCACGTAACTGAGCTTGATGCCGAGCTTTGCCAAAAACCCCTGCGTGCGGCGTCCGGCTGTTCCCACCAGTATTCTGCGCACGATGGTTTCGTGTTGCGCGGGGTCCTGCCCGACGACCAGCACGCGCGCGCTGCCATCAAGCCGTCCACGATGGAAAATGGGGCCCCACTCGACGCGAAAGTCGCTTGCGTCATAGACTGTCGCGTCCGGGTAATCCGTGCAGAGATCAAGAAAAGGCTGCTGGTGATAGCCGGGGTCGAATGCGACAGGCATGATCTCGCCTCCTGCGCTGGCGTGAGAATTCTGCGCCTTGGCTGGAAGCGCGACAACAATTTTCTGGACGTGCAAGCCTTGCAGTGACGGAGCTCTTGCAAGATGGCCAATCTGTTCAATGCATATTGCGTGCAGCAGGCGCAGATCCCCACCTATTTCATTGAAAGCACGGCCCCCAACAATGTCGACGACAGTCCAGCGCCCGTGCGCGCACCGGCGGGGCTAACTCCGATCGATCCCGACAGGGCGGTGCAGGACATTGCGCGACACCTCGGCGGCGCTGCACGGCCAAACCTCGTCGTGATGATCCATGGTTTTAATAATCCGCAAAACAGCGTCTTAACCGCATACGCCGAGGCCTCGCACATGATCGAGAGCGATCCCGCGATATGCAATCGCGCCGGACTGGTTTGCCTTTAGCTATCGCTGGCCATCGGAGCACATGGGCGCGCCCTGGCGCGCAACATTCGCAGCCCTGCCTTCGCTCCCAGTATGGCTGCTCTGGTGCGGGTTCGTTCTGTTTGTGTCGTACCCGATTTTGGCTCTGTTAACGGCTACGGGCGACTGGCCGTTCGTGCACCTGGTCAGCATTCTCGGCTGGACGCTGATCGGCGCTGTCGTGGGCGCCGCGCTGCTGCGCGCCAGCGTCTATTTCCGCGACAGCTACCGCGCCACGAACTACGGCGCGCCCGATCTGATCGAGATCATCAGGCAGATCGATCGCGCAATCATCGAGCATGATTTCCGCGCTGATGCTGTCGCGGCAATGCAGGCGCCGCGACAAGAGAGGAGGGTCGAGCTTTCCTTCATCGGGCACAGCATGGGAGGATTTGTCGTCACCAATGCGATCAGGGCGCTCTCAGACCTGTTTGCCGTCGACGCTTTGCGGCCTCGTCTCGACGCAGGCACGGTCAACGCGGAAAACCAGGGCAGCATCGAGGCCATTTCCCCCCATATCGGCAACGCGCTCACGCTCATGCGGTTCGTGCTGGCCTCGCCGGATATCTCCGCCGAGGCGCTCCTGTCGAACCGCGCGAATTACCTCGCGTCGTCGCTGCGACGGTTTCGCGAGGCCTATCTGTTCAGCAGCGAGGGCGACGAGGTCTTGCGGCAAATATCGACCACGGCGAATTACTTCTCGTTCCCCACCAAGAGCTGGAAAAACGGATATCGCCTGGGCAATCTGGAAATTCTAGCCAGAGAATTTGGCGTGATCGAGCTCGGGAGGGAGCCGCTGCTCCGCGCCTTGCGCGTGGGCTACTACACCCTCCAAGAGCTCTACGAAGGCTTGCGGACAGGGCGCAAGGAGTTGGCGGAGGCGCCGGGCTCGGTGCAGAATCTGCTTCCGCAGGTGTTCAGCTATTTCGACTGCACCGACTACGTCGATGCAACCGCGGCTTCCGGACAGCCAAGAGGACTGCTGACGTTTGCCTTGAACAAGAAGAGTTACGGTGCTCAGCGCCGCATGAGCACGGTGGATCATATCCGCCTTCTCTGGGCATATTGTTTTAGGCAAAATCCGAACGTTCACTACGGATATTTTGAAGGCAATCTTTGCAAGCAGATCATTTACCGGCTTGCCTGTCTTGGTTTTGATGATACTGCCACGGCCTACAACGGGCTCGCTGCGTTTTCGGACGAATGCAGAAAAAAGCAGATAAAAGTGCTGTTATCTCCAATTCTGGTGGCCAAGAGCCGCCACACGGCGTCGCACCTATCGGCGACGCCCCCAGTGAAAGACCAAGTCCCTTCCTAGAGGGATGACGCGGAAGGAAAGGCAAGCATGTCGAGGGATCGTCGCATTGCCTGCCGCTGCGGATGCCGAGAGCCGACGCAACAGTGATTTGCATCACAGAATATCTGCGCCTGGAGGGCGTATAGCATTGCGCTACATGTCCGGCACAACTGTTCGATGCCGGAACACAAATGCACGCAGGCAATTCGCCACGCGGCAGCCTGGCATTGCGCCAATATTCGATGAGGAGGAGAGACATGGCTCGTCGAGCAAGTCGCAAATCAAGAGTGGACAGGAAGCCATCAAGCGTCGGCCCCAGTGGGCCATTGGCCAAGCTCACCGTACGCAGGCCGTCGGTTCATGGCGGGTATGGCTGGGTGAGAGATCTGCCCGATGAGCGGGATTTCGTCTACGGGGCGCCGCTTATACGGTATCCGCAGGGCCTGCCCCCTTCGGTCGACCTGCGCGCCGAGTGCCCGCCCGTATACGACCAGGGGCAGCTCGGCAGCTGTACCGCCAACGGCATTGGGGGGGCGATCGAGTTCGACCAGCGCAAGCAGGGCACGCGCGAGTTCACACCCTCCCGCCTGTTCATTTATTACAATGAGCGAGTGATCGAACGCACCGTCAATCAGGACGCCGGAGCGCAGATCCGCGACGGCATCAAAAGCGTCGCCAAGCTCGGCGCTCCGCCCGAGACCGATTGGCCCTACGACATCTCAAAGTTTACCCAGCGCCCGCCGGCGCAGGCCTACAGCGATGCGAAGCAGGACCTAGTTTCCGCCTATGCGCGCGTCGTTCAGGACATAACGCAGATGCGCGGCTGCCTCGCCGAGGGCTTTCCGTTCGTATTCGGCTTTACCGTGTACCAGAGCTTTGAAAGCGAAACCGTCGCCAATACAGGCATCGTCCCGATGCCAAGCTCCAGAGAGCCGGTTCTGGGAGGGCATTGCGTCGTTGCGGTCGGCTATGACGACAGCAAGCGGCAGTTCATCGTCAGAAACTCATGGGGCACCGGCTGGGGGCTGAATGGATATTGCCTCATGCCCTACGAGTACCTGATCAATCCTCGCCTCGCGAGCGACTTCTGGACCATTCGCTCCGTCACCGGATAGGCCCTGCTGCGTGGATGCGCGGACCTGGTCGGCGCATCCACACATTTCGCGCGTTAATGCATGATGCGTTTTGACGATTCGGGGCGCTGTAACTGAGCCGCGACATGGGCCAGCTGAGCCGGATGAATCATATCGTCGTGCTCATGCTGGAGAACCGATCGTTCGACAACATGCTGGGGACACTCTACCCGGCGTCCTCCGGGTTTGATGGCCTCACCGGAAGCGAGAGCAACGTCGGTCCGAACGGACTCCCTATTTCTGTATGGAATTCCCCCGGCACCGACCGCGCAACCCTGAGCATCCCCGACCCTGATCCCGGCGAGTTATGGGAGGACATCAACACTCAGCTGTTTGGAACGCCGACCGTCCCGGTTCCGGCTCCCACGCCCACCATGGGCGGCTTCGTCAAGAATTATCTGAGCCAGGCGCTCAAGGCTCCGGGAAACTATGACGGCAAAGCCGTCATGCACTATTTCAGCCCGCAACAGGTTCCGGTGATCAGCCAGCTCGCGCGACAATTTGCAGTGTGCGACCGCTGGTTTGCCTCTGCTCCCTGTCAGACCTGGCCGAACCGGTTTTTTGTTCACACCTGCACCGCTAATGGATACGAGAACAACGACCCGCCGCATTTCCCCTACGAGATGGATACCGTGTTCAACCAGCTCGAGCGCGGCGGCATCAAAAACTGGAAAATCTATTATCAGGACATTGCGCTCTCGCACGGGTTATCGAAATTATGGCTGCTGGCGGGGCACTTTCGCTATTACGACGAGTTCAGGGAAGATGCGCGCACCGGCAACTTGCCATGTTTTTCATTCATCGAGCCCCGCTATTTCACGATCCTGCATCCGCCCAATGATCAGCATCCTCCTTATGTGGTCACGCTGGGCGAGCAGCTGATCGCGGATATCTACAACTGCCTTCGCTCCGGGCCTGCCTGGCCGCAGACCCTGCTGGTGATTCTCTACGACGAGCACGGCGGTTGCTACGATCACGTTCCGCCGCCGGTCGCGACGCCCCCATCATCTATGCCTACGGCTCCCTTCAACTTCGATCGCTACGGGGTCCGCGTGCCGGCGGTCATCGTCTCTCCTTACGTGGCGCAAGGCACCGTCCTGCGCGCTTCGGATAGTGTTCCGTATGATCACACCTCGATCGCTGCGACGCTGCGCAAGCGCTTCCCGGCGATGGGCCCACCTTTGAGCGCCCGGGAGGCAGCAGCTCCCGACCTCGATGCTGTGCTCACGCTCTCTGCACCCGACAACCTCGGGCCGCCCAGCGTGCAGGCGTTGCCCTATGCTGTGAGCCCGACTGAACTGGCGATAATGCAGCTTGCCCCGCTCAATTCCATGCAGAAGGCGCTCGTTCACCTTGCAGCCAATCTGCCCTGCACGGCAGCCGGTGCCGACTTCGGATCAGCCGTCGTGCAGCACGTCGAGAACCTCTGTCGGGCCGGATCGCGATCGCCCCCTCCGGGTCAGGATACCCACGTTGCGGTGGCGGCCGACTTTATCCGAAAGCAGCTTGCAGGTTTTTTCAGAGGCCTCTGAGGCGCCCGCCAGCGCGAAGCGAGATGCGGGATACCCGGATTTCGCTGCGCTCATCCGGGCCACGCAGTGAGTAGCGCGGAGCGGCGCGCTTCGCGACAGCGGCTTCTTTGCCCAGCCAACCAGCGGTAGGATGCAATCCGCGAACCAACGGAGAGCTCGATGCTGTTCGGAAAGTCATGCCCGTGCACCGTCTCACCAGGTTTTCACGGTGGCCCCGATCGGCGGGATTTTCTGTGCGGCGGAGGCGCAGGCTTCATCAGCGCGCTTGTGTCCACCCTGACGGGCGCCTCGCGCACGGCGAGTGCGCAACCCTTGGGTCGTACCATCCCCGAAGTCGATCGGCTGGCGGTGCACATTGTCACCGACAACTACTTTTTTCCCTATTTTCCGCCACAAAAGCTTCCGGACATCACTGTCGAGCGGTTCGCCCGTGCCGAAACTGCCGAGCGGCCTCCCAATCGGGAGCTGCTTGCGGAATGGGGCTTGTGCATGCATGCGCAATCGCATGCCGGCAACCAGAGCCGCAACATCCTCATTGATTTTGGCTATACGCCCGAGACTGTTCTCAACAATCTTGCCATTCTGAAAATCGAGCCTGCGACGCTCGATGCGCTTGTCCTAAGCCACGGCCACTACGATCATTTCGGCGGACTTGCCGGATTTCTCAAGACCACCAAGGACCAGCTCAAAAAAGGCATTCCGTTCTTTGTCGGAGGGGAGGACTGCTTCTGCACGCGCCAGCTTCCGAACGGTGCGCAGTATGGCACGCTTGATCGCAAAGCGATCATCGAATCAAATCTTATCCTGATGATAATGGAGCGGCCTTCGCTCGTTGCCGATCACGCATTCACCACGGGATACATTCCCTTCACCAGCTTCGAGAAGCCGGTGATCCCGACCAGGATGAAGGCGGGAGTGACCGACGGCTGGGGCTGCTTTCCCGAAAAGCTCCCGCCGGAAAAGAATACGAACACGTTCATCCCGGACGACCTGGCGCACGAGATTGCCACCACTTTTCTGGTGACGGGCAAGGGCCTGGTTGTTCTCACCTCGTGCAGCCATCGCGGCGTGGTGAACACGGTCAAGCAGGCGCAGGCTGTATCGGGCGTGCAAAAGGTGCATGCCATAGTCGGCGGCATGCATCTCGTGCCGCCGCTCACCGATGACTACATCCGCGAGACGGTGCTCGCGCTCAAAGCCATTGACCCGGACTACATTATGGCGGCGCATTGCAGCGGCGACATCTTCTATGACATCGCCCGAGCGGAGATGCCGAACAAGGTGCTGCGCTCCTCGGTCGGCACGCGCCTCGTGTTTGGTGCGTGAGTACATAGGCTGGACAAAGGTGCGCGCCATGCGGGATTTACATAATCAATGCGAGCCTGAACGCGCGCACCGTGCCCACGCGGTTGGCCGTTGCGGTGGGCACGGCGCGACTGCATCAAGCTTCGGCAGATTGAGCAAACGGCTGCGCGCCTTTGCCCACCCTACATGACGATGAGCAGCGCGGTAGAGACTCGCGACAGGCGCGGCATCACCGAATGCGAGGCCGACGTACTGGTCGTGGGCGGCGGCGCTGCAGGAGTGGCGGCGGCGGTCACTGCGGCGCGTCAGGGCCTCAAAGTCATTCTGCTGGAGCGCTACGGGTTCTGCGGCGGCGGCGCGGTTGCCGGAATGTCCGGCACGATCTGTGGGATGTACGAGGCGAGCGATGATCCTGCCGCGCCGCCCCGGCAGGTCGTGCACGGCTTTCTCGACGAATTCGTCGCGGCAATGGAAAGAAGAGGCGGCCTGACGCCGCCCGTCCGATACGGAAAGACGTTTACCCGCGTTCATGACCCGCTCGCCTGGCGCGAAACCGCCGACGAGCTGCTGACGCAAGCAGGCGTGCAGATCTTTCTGCATACCACGGTGATCGACGTGTTGACGGAAGCGCCGGATCGCGTCGCCGGCGTGGTTGCCTACACAAAACAAGGACGGCTCGGCGTGCGCGCGAAGATCACGATAGACGCCAGCGGAGACGCCGATGTGGTTGCCATGGCGGGCCTGCCAACTGCGATCGGGCACGACGGGCAGGTTCAGAATCCCACCATGATCTTCCGGCTGCAGGGCGTGGACATCGCGCGCTTCCTTGCGAGCTATGGTCCGGACTCGATCATGCCGGACCAGGTCAGCAAGACCATCCAGCGCCTCGATCGCGGCAACGAATACCGCCTGCCGCGTTCAAAGATATTTCTTTTCCCTTCGCCTCGGCCGAATGAGCTTCTGTGCAATTGCACGCGCATCGTCGGCCGCGACGGCCGCGAGCTCAACCCGCTGCTCGTGGGAGACATCACTGAAGCCGAGATCGAAGGCCGCCGTCAGGTGCGGGAGTATGCGCGTTTCTTCAAGGATTATCTGAAAGGATGCGAGCAAAGCTTTGTCAACGACACCGGTGTTCAGGTGGGTGTGAGGCAGACCCGCCAGGTCAGGGGCGCTCGCACGCTGACGAACGAGGATGTGACCGCCGGTGCGAAGTTTGCAACCGGCATCGCACGCTCTCCGTGGCCGATCGAGCTGCACAGTGGCGAGAAGCCCAGACTGGTGTGGCTCGTCAACGATTATTACGAGGTGCCCTATGAGTGCTTTCTTCCGCAAACCGGCGAGTCCCTGCTGGTTGCGGGGCGCTGCCTGTCTGCGGAACACGAGGCCATGGCCTCAGCGCGCGTGACTGCGCAGTGCTTCTCGTACGGACACGCGAGCGGCCACGCGGCGGCTTTGGTGGTGCACGAAAATGTCTCGCCGCGAAGAATACCGGGCGAGGAAATTCGCCGCCGCCTCAATCGTGACGGCGCGCAGCTGGATTGAGCAGAGCCTGCCGCTGCCGTGGCGCTGGGTCACCTCGGAGGTCGCCCGGGCTCGACTACGCCACTGCAGTACATGCCGACATTGAGAGTCAGACCCGCGTGCTGGTCGTCGAGGACGAGGCATTGCTGGCCATGGAGCTCGAAGAGCTTCTGGATCGGGCAGGCTGTACCATCGTCGGTCCGTTCAGTGACGTTGCGCGCGCGCTGGATGCGGCTCATCGCGAGAGGATCGACGTTGCGCTTCTCGATATGAATCTGAACGGCGAAATGGTCTATCCGCTTGCCGACGAGCTGACGCGGAAGGGCGTTCCGTTCCTCTTCGTCACCGGCTACGGCGCGCTGGACGTCCCGGAGGATTCCGCAGCATTACCCGGGTGGCAAAACCGATCGACCCCGCCGTATTGGAAAGCGAGCTGCACAAACGCGCCCTCACACCGTCATCCTGAGGTGTTGCGCTGGCCTTGGCGGGAGTCTGTACGCGACCGGCTGGCGGCCGGAGCGGGGCTCAGATCGGGGAACTGCGCCTGCCAGAGATGAAGAAACGCATCCCGCGCCAGACGCCACTCATCGCGCTCGCCTACGCGGGCGGCATCCAGAATGCGGCGCGCGAGAATCTCCTTGCTGAGGTGCAGGTTTGCGGCGGTTAATCTTCCGGTGCGCAGAAAGCGGTCCCAGGCACGATCGAAAGCCTTGCCCAGCCTGCGCAGGTCGTCGTCCTCAAACAGCATGTGGCGCGTTTCCTTGTTGTTACGTGCGCCGATTTATGGAGGTACGAAGGCGAGTGCCATAAACACAGATTAAATAATTCCAGTTTTTTCTGGACGCGGAATGGAACCAAATCAGCTTGAGGCGCTCGGTGTCTACTGACCGGCGGGTAGTCCGGGAGGTGCGCCAGGAGGCTCGCCAAGCCCGGTCGCCCCCTTCGCGTCGGCTTGCGTGATGCACTGCGCGGTTGAGCTGTTTCCCCGCGCTCGCTCGCACTCGCCCATGGTGGAGTAGACGCATTTCGCACCCGCGGCCGTCTGCAAGCAGAAGGGCGCGTTGCCGGTCTCAGCGGCCGCCATCTCGCTCAGCCACCCAACCATCATGACGATGGCCGAAACAAAGATCTTCATCGAAAAATCGCTCCGTTTCGCTATCAACGGCGTTGCGCGGCCATTTGTTTCGCCCGGCGGTACGCCTTGCTCTCTGGCATGGTTAGCGAAAAATGCGCCGGTTGGGTCGAAAAGGCGGGAATAAATCCTGCCGATCCCAAGTCCAGTTCGCGCATGCCTCGGCGCGAGGCGATGGGCACTGCAGGCTTGATGCGGGAGATCGCGCGCATCAACAAGGTGAGGAAGGCTCGGCGTCGCAGCCATGTTTACTGCTCTCAGCTTGCTTGCTTCCTCCGCGGAGGTTTTGGAAACTGCGACGATCGCGGATTCCGCACGGCGACAGCAGGAATCAGCAACCTCCGCGCAGCCCAAGAAACTCATGATGCGCACCGGACCGAGCGGCGATCACGAAAAGGCGCGCCGCTTTCGCGAGATGGCCTTGCCGCACCTCGACGATGTCTACACGCTCGCGCGATTTCTGTTGCGCGACAGCGCCGACGCGGAGGACGCGGCGCATGAATGCTACCTGCGTGCGCTGCGCCATTTCGATACCTATCGGGGGCCGGCGATCAGGCCCTGGCTGTTTGCCATTTTGCGCAATGTCTGCCGGGGCGAATTCGCCCGCCGGTCGGGCGCGCCGCTCAACATGGGCAGCGACATCGAGGAGAATGATGGCGCACAACCGCTATGGCAGGAGGAGCAGCCCTCGCCGGAAAGCCAGGTCCTGCATGCTCTGGATGCGGAGACGATACGGCGGATGGTTGCCGATCTGCCGCCGCTGTTTCGTGAGGCGATCGTGCTGCGCGAGATCAACGATCTCTCCTACCGCGAGATCGCGGAGGTGGTCGGTGCGCCTGTCGGCACGGTGATGTCGCGTCTCGCGCGCGCGCGTTCCATGCTTCGCCAGGCGTGGGTCGCAGAAGAAGAAGGAAAAGCAAAGTGACTTGCGCAGAAACGAGGCTCCTCATGCATGCGCTGCTCGACGGCGAGCTCGATGCCGGCCATGCGCGCGAAGTGGAGCGACATCTCGAAACCTGCGGCAGTTGCGCGGCGCAATTTAAAGCCTACCGCCAGATGCATGAGACGATGGGCACGCCGGAGCTGCGATTTACCGCGCCGGTGAGCCTGCGGCGGCGCATCGATGCGGAGTTGCCGCGAGCCCAGGCGCCGCGCGCCGTAAATCGGCGCAGCATGCTGCAAGGATTCGCCCTGGGCAGCGCCTTCTCTGGCGCGCTCGCGGCAAGTCTCATGCTCGGCATCTTTAGCACCGGCCCGGATGAGCACCTGCTCGGCGACTTGCTCTCGGCGCATATGCGCTCGCTGCAGGGCGAGCACCTCACCGATGTGCAGTCAAGCGACAGGCATACGGTGAAGCCATGGTTCAACGGGAAGGTCGATGTCTCGCCTCCGGTTGTTGATCTTGCCCCCGAAGGGTTCCCGCTGCTCGGTGGGCGACTCGATTACATCGAAGGAAGAGCCGTCGCGACGCTCGTCTATGGACGGCGAAAGCACGTAATCAATGTGTTCGTGCTCAAGCGTGAGGGCGCGGAGTATCGCGTCTCCAGCTTTGAAAGCATGCGCGGCTTCAATGTCCGGCACTGGAACGCGCAGGGCCTCGACTTCTTCGCCGTCAGCGACCTCAACGCGGAGGAGCTGCGGGAATTCGTGCAAAAATTCGAGGCAGCCGCTCGCCCGACGGCGACCTGAAAGCGCTACTCGCTCTCGATTGCACAATCTTTGGTCGCGCACATTTTTGCAGCGATGCGATCTGATGCCGCTGCAACAAAAAGTTGAGCCCGGTAAACGACATTATGAAGGAACATACCTTCGCAAGATGAGTTGTTCGCCTGCGGGAATTCCCCCCGAAGGAGAGTACTCATGGCAAATCCGAACCAGGATCAAGGCGGTCAGCAGCAAGGTGGCGGGCAGCAAAAGCCTGGCCAGCAGCAAGGTGGCGGCGGCCAGCAGAAGCCCGGTCAGCAGCAGCAACAACCCGGACGCCAAGGTGGACAGCAGGGCGGCGGACAGCAGGGCGGCGGTCAAGGTGGTCAGCAGAATCGCTGAACGTTAGTCGCACATTTAATTGAGTTTTTGCTCCCCCGGCTCCGCCGGGGGAGTTTTTGTAGGTGGGGAATAGCGAAGCGTATTCCGCCGTTGGGATCAAAGCTTGGGGCCAGTCAGCACAACCAGATTGGAGTGCGCAATCTTGCACTCAACATCGAGCGGCTACGCCGCGCAATTGCGATGTGCTCAAAAAGCTTCGCAAACAGGAGGTCAGCTTCGGCGGCCAGCGGACATGAGGACGTAAGTACGTCCGCCGCTGTGTGCCGATTTTGTTGCAAAAGTCGTTGATGGCTTCCGCGAACGGTGATTCGCTTGCTCTGAAGCGATTCGCTGTGGAGACGGACGATGATGGGGCGGCTCAATCATGACCAAGCTCAACTGTTCTATTCGTTCT
>JBKPOZ010000214.1:0-12850 GCA_046733355.1 Pseudomonadota bacterium
GGAGTGAGAAGGGCACGGTGCGCGGCGTGCTCGATCCAGTTCTCGATCATTTCGCGGTCGGTTTCGCGTGATGCACGGGTTCAGCGGGGCGACAACAATCTATGACGTCTCGCAAGACGACGACGGCCGATTTGTCGATGTGCTCTATGTGGGCGATTTCGATCCGAGCGGCATGTATATGTCCGAGCAAGACCTGCCTTCTCGTCTCTCCCGCTATGGTGGCAATCACATCAGGTTAACCCGCATTGCGCTGCGGCGAGAACACGTGAGCGGCCTGCCATCATTCGCTGCAACGGACAAGCGCAATGACCCCCGCTATAAATGGTTCCGCGACAATTATGGAGATCGCTGTTGGGAGCTTGACGCGATGGACCCGAACGATCTTCGGGATTCCGTGTGGGCGGCCATCGAATCGTTGATTGAGCCCGAAGCGTGGGAACGCTGCGAAAAGGTTAACGAGGCAGAGCAGGAATCCCTGCAAAATGTCATCGGCCAGTGGATTGCCTCAACCTGAGGAGGGCGAAGCGTAATGGCCAAGCTGCGTCTGAAGTATGTGCAGAGTTTCGGCGGCTACCACTATTTCCGGCGGCGCGGCTCTCATCGCGTTCGCCTTCCCGGCTTGGTGGGCTCGGCCGAGTTCAATCGCGCCTATGAGGAAGCGCTTGCCGCTGCGCCTCCGCCCATCGGCGCGACCAAGCGCAGCCTGCCCGGCAGCTTGTCGGCCGCGATTGCCGGTTATTATTCTTCGCACGCGTTCAAATGTCTCTCAGGTGAGACGGCAGCGGCGCGGCGAAGCATTCTCGAAAAGCTCCGCGAGCAGCATGGCGACAAGCCGATTGCTGGCCTTCAACGCAAGCATCTGCTCGCCCTGCTCGACGGCCTGCCGCCATTCGCCGCGCGCAATTGGCTCAAGGCAATCCGGCATGTCATGCAGCACGCGCTCATACACGAGCTAATTCGGGAGAACCCCGCGCTCGGAGTGCGGCTCAAGCTTGTCAAATCGGATGGCCGTCACACTTGGAGCGAAGAAGAGATCGCGCAATATGAGGCACACCACCCCATCGGCACCAAGGCACGGCTCGCGCTAGCGCTCGGGCTGTTCACCGCGCAGCGGCGCGGCGACGTGGTGCGGCTCGGGCCGCAGCACATCCGCGATGGCGTGCTCTCGGTGCGCCAACAGAAGACGGGCGCGAGCCTGTCCATACAAGTGCACCCCGCGCTTCGCGCCGTGCTTGATGCGACGCCCACAGGGCACCTGACGCTGCTCGTGACCAAGACCGGGAAGAGCTACGGGCGCAACGATTTCTCGGATCAGTTCCGGGTGTGGTGCGATCAGGCTGGCTTGCCGCCTGAATGCAGCTTCCACGGGCTGCGCAAGGCGGCCTGTAAGCGGCTCGCCGAGGCCGGCTGCACCGTGCATCAAATCGCGGCCATCAGCGGGCACAAGACGCTCAGCGAAGTTGAACGCTACACCCGCGCAGTCGATCAGGAGCGGCTCGCGCGCGAGGCCATGGCGCGCATGGTGCGAACAGACGGGAACGCGGACTGTCAAACCGTCCCGACCAAAGTGTCAAACGATTTGAATTCATTGAAGAAAAAAGCCCTCCGATGACCCTCGAAGGATTGACGGCCACAGGGCGGGCCGCATCCTTCGAGGCTCGCTCGCTTCGCTCGCTCGCGCCTCAGGATGACGGATCGATATGATAGTTCCGCGCTATGCGTAGCGGCCGTGGCAGTGCTTGTATTTCTTGCCTGAGCCGCACGGACAGGGCTCGTTGCGTCCGACCTTTCCCCAGCTCGTCGGATCGTTCGGCTTGCGCTGCATGGCAACCGCTGTGCCGATGCCGTGCCGGGCGAGGGTATCGGCGCCGGCGCGCGCCAGCGCAAGCTCGTCCTCTCCCGTCGATGGATCGATCTTGTGCGCCTCCATATAGGGCAGGGCCGGCGCCTGCTCTTCGGGAGGCGGCGCGCTCCTGATCTCGACACGCATCAGTTGCGCGGTGACCGCCTCGCGCAGATTGGCGCTCATGGTCTCGAACAGCGTGAAGGCTTCCGCCTTGTATTCGTTGAGGGGATCGCGCTGTCCGTAGCCGCGCAGGCCGATCACCTGCCGCAGATGTTCGAGCATGAGGAGATGCTCGCGCCAGAGATGATCGAGAGTCTGCAGTAGAATCGATTTCTCCACGTAGCGCATGACGTCGGCGCCCCATTGCGCCGCTTTCGCCGCCATGTGCTCGTCGGCGCGACGCTCGATGCGCGTGAGCAGCTCCTCGTCTGCAATGCCCTCCTCCTTGGCCCATTCCACCACCGGCAGATCGAGCGAGAGCACGTGCTGCAGCGCCTCGTGCAGGCCGGCCGTATCCCACTGCTCCGGATAGGCGTTCTCCGGAACGTGTCTCGAGACGAGATCCTCGACGGCGGCATGGCGCATGTCGGCGACGATCTCGTTGACCGCCTCGTCGCGCATCCATTCCACGCGCTGCTCGAAGATGACCTTGCGCTGGTCGTTCATCACATTGTCGAACTTGAGCAGGTTCTTGCGGATATCGAAATTCCGCGCCTCCACCTTCTGCTGCGCCTTCTCCAGCGCCTTGTTGATCCAGGAGTGAACGATCGCCTCGTTCTCCTTGAGGCCCAGCCGCTGCAGCATGGTGTCGAGCTTGTCGGTGCCGAAGATGCGCATCAGATCGTCTTCGAGCGACAGAAAGAACTTGGAGTGACCGGGATCGCCCTGGCGTCCCGATCGTCCGCGCAGCTGATTGTCGATGCGGCGGCTCTCGTGCCGCTCGGTGCCCAGCACGAAAAGCCCGCCCGCTGCCAGCGCCTTTTCCTTCAAACGCGCAACCTGCTCGCGGATAGCGGCAGCGCGCGCATCGCGCTCGCGCTCGCGCGGATCCGCAATGTCGGCGAGCTCGTTGCGGATGCGCATATCCGCGTTGCCACCGAGCTGGATGTCGGTGCCGCGACCGGCCATGTTGGTGGCGATGGTGATGGCGCCGGGCACGCCGGCCTGGGCGATGATGTAGGCCTCCTGCTCGTGGTAGCGGGCGTTGAGGATGGCGAAAACCCTCGCCTTCGACGCGCCGTCGTCTCCGCTGTAGAGCGCCGCGAACGCATTGGGATCGGAAAAGTCGTGCTGCTCCCAGCCGCGCTTGCGCAGCATCTCGGCCAGTTGCTCGGATTTCTCGATCGATGTGGTGCCTACAAGCACCGGCTGGCCGCGCTCCTTGCAATCGTCGATCAGCGCAAGGATGGCGCGATACTTCTCCGCCGCCGTGCGGTAGACCTCGTCGTCATCGTCGAGGCGCACCATCGGCATGTTGGTCGGCACTTCGAGGACTTCGAGATTGTAAATGTCCATGAACTCCTCGGCCTCGGTCATGGCCGTGCCGGTCATGCCGGCGAGCTTCTCGTACATGCGGAAATAATTCTGGAACGTAATGGAGGCGAGGGTCTGGTTTTCCGGCTGGATGGCGACATGCTCCTTCGCCTCCAATGCCTGATGCAGCCCCTCCGAATAGCGCCGCCCCGGCATCATGCGGCCGGTGAACTCATCGATGATGACCACCTCGTCGTTGCGCACGATGTAATCCTTGTCGCGCTGGAACAGCTTGTGCGCGCGCAAGGCCTGGTTGACGTGGTGCACGGTCGAGACGTTCTCGACGTCGTAGAGGTGGTCGCCCTTGAGCAGATTGTCGTTGCGCAGCCACTGCTCCATCTTTTCCATGCCCTGCTCGCTGAGCGTGACCGTGCGCTGCTTCTCGTCCACCTCGTAGTCGGCTTTGTCGAGCTTGGGGATGTAGGCATCGATGGTGTTGTAGAAATCCGAGCGATCGTCGAGCGGTCCCGAGATGATCAGCGGCGTCCTCGCCTCGTCGACGAGGATCGAATCGACCTCGTCGACGATGGCGTAGATGTGCCCGCGCTGGACCATGTCCTCCATGCGATATTTCATGTTGTCGCGCAGATAGTCGAAGCCCAGCTCGTTGTTCGTGCCATAGGTCACATCGGCGTCGTAGGCCTGCCTGCGCTGATCGTCGTCGAGACCGTGCACGATCACGCCGACCCTGAGTCCGAGGAAATTGTAGATCTGGCCCATCCATTCGGCATCGCGCTTGGCGAGATAATCATTGACCGTCACCACGTGCACGCCGCGCCCTGACAGGGCGTTGAGATACACGGGAAGCGTCGCGACCAGCGTCTTGCCTTCGCCGGTCTTCATTTCCGAGATGCCCCCCTCGTGCAGGATCATGCCGCCGATGAGCTGCACGTCGAAATGCCGCTGGCCCAGGGTGCGTTTTGCAGCCTCGCGGCAGGTGGCGAAGGCCGGGACCAGCAGGTCATCAAGCGAGGTGCCCTCGGCGACCTGCTGCTTGAACTTTTCCGTCCTCGCCCGCAGATCGTCGTTCGAGAGCCCCTCGAGCTCTTTCTCGAGCGCGTTGATCTCTGCCACGCGCGGCATGTAGCCCTTGATGCGCCGCTCGTTGGACGAGCCGAAGAGCTTGCGAGCAATGGCGCCAATCATCAATGCAGTCCTTTGATAGCGGCGGGAAGGCTTGCCTTACGTGGCTGAAAAGGCAACGCCATGGCGAAGTCCACTCGGAGGCGCTTGCTTTCTTGGGGGCCCATCGCTGCCCGCGCCCCGCAGGAAGAGCCGCTTGGCAGGCATCATGGAACGACGCCGTAGAGAGGAATCGCGCGGTTTTGCCGAGACATAGGAGGGGGTTCCGGTGATGTCAATCGGCCCCGTTGCGCTCACGTTCTCGTCAAAATCCGGGTCTAGGCGATTGCCAGCCGCGGCCCACTGGGGCAACTGTCCCGCGCCGCCAAACTCAGGAACACACAATGATAATCCCCCATTCGCAGCGGAGCATGCCCACACGCCGAGCACCGCTCGCATTGGCGAGCGTTGCGGCGCTGCTGCTGGTGCCGATGCTCGCCGGCTGCTCGAAGAACTCCTCGAGCGAAGTCGCCGCTGCCAAAGACGATGCAGTCATCGCCCGCGTGAACGGCGTGGAAATCAAGCAAAGCGACCTCGCGCTCGCCGAGGAGGATGTCGGAGCCGAGATGCAGGGTACTCCGCCGGACGCCAAGCGCGAGCAGCTGATCACCTATCTGGCCGACGTGATCATGGTGACGCAGGAAGCCGAGAAAAAGAAGATTTCCGACAATCCGGATTTCAAGCGGCGCCTCGCGTTTTTGCGCAACAAGCTGCTGATGGGATTCGAGTTGCAGGAGGAGGCCAAGGCCGCGGTCAACGAGGAGGCCATGCAGCAGACCTACCAGGACGCGGTCAAATCGATCTCCGGCCAGGAGGAGGTGCGCGCGCGGCACATTCTCGTCGAAAGCGAGGACGAGGCGAAAGCCATTCTCGCCGACCTGAAGGGAGGTGCTGATTTTGCCACTCTCGCCAAAGAGAAATCGAAGGATCCCGGCGCCGCCGACGGCGGCGATCTGGGCTATTTCGGCAAGGACCAGATGGTGCCCGAGTTTGCCGAGGTCGCCTTCAAAATGTATGCGGGCCAGCTCTCCAATCCGGTAAAGACCCAGTTCGGGTGGCATATAATAAAGGTCGAGGACAAACGCGTTCGGCAGCCGCCCGAATTCGACAAAGTCAGAGACCAGATCGAAACATATATGATGCGCAAGGCGCAGACGGACTTCGTTGCCAAGCTGCGCCAGGCTGGCAAGATCGAGCGTCTCGACAAGCCCACCGGCGAGGCCAAAAACTGATCAGCGATCGCGTGTAGCCCGCATGAGCGCAGCGATATGCGGGATTCCCGGATGTCGCTTCGCTCATCCGGGCTACAGCAAATGAGCAGCGCTGTCTCGCCGCTGGCGCCGGAGCGATTTCCCGATCTCCCGCCGGTCGACGGCGTGCGCTTTGCCAGCGCGGCTGCCGGCATCCGCTATGCGGGACGCACCGACGTTCTGCTCGCGCTCTTCGAGCAAGGCACGACTGTCGCCGGCGTCTTTACCCGCTCGAAATGCCCCTCGGCTCCGGTCGATTGGTGCCGCGCTCAGGTCAAGAGCGGACGCGCCGCGGCGCTTCTGGTCAACTCCGGCAATGCCAATGCCTTCACCGGCAAGACCGGGCGCGCGGCCACGAAAATGTCTGCACAGATTGCGGCCCGCGCGGCCGGCTGTCGGCCGACAGAAGTGTTTCTCGCCTCGACCGGCGTGATCGGCGAGCCGCTCGATGCCAGCCGCTTCGGCACCGTGATCGACGAGCTCGTCGCCGGTGCCGCTGCGGGCAAGTGGCTCGATGCCGCACAGGCCATCATGACCACCGATACATTTGCGAAAGGCGCTGCGGCGATCGCGCGGCTTGAAGGCGTGGCGGTGACCATCTGCGGCATCGCCAAGGGCGCGGGCATGATCGCTCCCGACATGGGCACCATGCTTGCATTCGTCTTCACCGATGCGCCGGTCGCTCCTCGCATTCTGCAGAATCTGCTGCGCGAGGGAGCGGTCGACAGCTTCAATGCGCTAACGGTCGACGGCGACACGTCGACCTCCGACACATTGCTTGCTTTCGCAACCGGCGCGGCCGCCCGGCGCGGCGCGGCGAAGATCGGCAAGCTTTCCGATGCGCGGCTGCCCGCATTTCGCAAGGCGTTCAACGGCGTGCTCGCCAACCTTGCCGAGCAGATTGCCCGCGACGGCGAGGGCGCGCGCAAGCTCATCGAGATCGTCGTCGAAGGAGCGGTTTCAAAAAAATCGGCGCGCAGAATAGCCTTGTCGATCGCCAATTCGCCGCTGGTGAAGACGGCGGTGGGCGGCGAGGATGCGAACTGGGGGCGCGTGGTGATGGCCGTGGGAAAGGCGGGCGAACCGGCCGACCGCGACCGCCTGTCGATCTGGTTCGGCGGCATTCGCGTCGCCCACAAGGGAGAGCGGGATGCCGATTACGATGAGGGCGCGGTCTCGGCAGCCATGAAGAAGGACGAGATCGAGATCAGGGTCGCGCTGGGCCTCGGGCGCGCGCGCGATCGCGTGCTCACCTGCGACCTCAGCGACGAATACGTTCGCATCAACGGCGCCTATGGCAGCTGATCCTCGCTCGTCATGCGCGGGCTTGTCCCGCGCATCCACGTCTTCCGGCAACAAAGACGTGGATGGCATCAGACCTCGGGCTTGCCCGAGGTCTGCACTTAATGAGTGCCGGAAGTCGGGTAAACCCGACTTCCGGTGACAAGCACGGCCATGACGGAGAGAGTGTGTGTCAAGATTAGCCCGCCGTTAACCAGGCCGGCTGTGCGGCGCCAAAACCGTTAGCAGTCATTAACCTCTGATTTCTATTTCTTCACGCAGGAACAGTTTGAAGCTCGTCCTCGTCGCCGCTTGCGCCCTTATCGACGCGGATCGGCGCGTGCTCATTGCACAGCGACCGGCGGGCAAGCCGATGGCAGGGCTTTGGGAATTCCCGGGCGGCAAGGTCGAGCCCGGCGAGCCGCCGGAAGCGAGCTTGATCCGCGAGCTCAAAGAGGAGCTGGGTATAGACGTGAACGCAGCCTGTCTCGCGCCCCTCACCTTCGCCAGCCATGCCTATGCGGATTTTCATCTGCTGATGCCGCTTTATGTCTGCCGCCGCTGGGACGGCATCGCGCACGCGCGCGAAGGGCAGAACATTCGCTGGGTCAGAGGAGATCGGCTGCGCGACTATCCGATGCCGCCGGCCGACGAGCCGCTGATCTCGCATTTGCTCGCTGTGCTGTAGCCATGCGAGCGCGGAAAAAAACGAAGCACATGACTGCAGGCGCGCAGCTGCGCCTTGCGCTCGAACTTCTGCGCGCGCGCGTGATCCACGACGAGGCGGGAGCTACCGCCATCGAGTATGCGCTGATCGCTTCCGGCGTTGGCGCAGCGGTCGCGGCCACCGTGTACAGCCTCGGCTCCACGACGCACGACCTCTACGCGCGCATCTCCTCGCTGTTTTGAGCAGCCAGAGCGTAGGATGGGTTGAGCGCAGCGAAACCCATCATCGCCGTTCTCCGAACTCCGTCCCCGTCTCTTTAACATCGCCGCCCCAGTCTTCAGGATATATCCCAAGCCTCACCCATCGATGAAAAGATGAATATGGCCAATCTTTCACCCGTGTCACATAGCCATGCTTCACCGGGTTGAAGTGAATGTAGTCCAAGTGACAGGCATAGTCCTCTTCGTTACGTATGGTATGCTCCCAATAGCGCCGCTGCCAAATCCCGCGTTCCCCCTTAGCCGCACGACTTCGAGAGAGAGGCTCGCCGCCCGGCAGTGATCGGGAGAAGCTGGACTTAAGAAGGCGCCATCGCCGGGCGTAAGCATGATCGTCATCGCCCAATGTCCAAACGCAGTGAAGGTGATCAGGCAGAACAACAACGGCGTCGATGCTGAACGGATGCCGCGCACGGGCGTTGCGGAACGCAGCTCGCAGTATTGTTATATGAGAAGTAAGAAGCGTCATGCGGCGATCGGCGAGATTGAGGTCCCGCCGGGTACAAAATTTCGCCGGTAATTGGTCATTTTAATCCTGCGTTACGCAAAAAGAGGTGATGGGTTCCGCTGCGCTCAACCCATCCTACAAATCTACCTTCCCGCCTTCTCGCCCGCCGGGTGCTCCTTCGTGCCGAGCGCGTCGGCGAGACGCTTTTGCGCGGAGCCGGGCGGCAGCGGCTTCTGCTGACCCGGATGCGGTGCCCAGCCCGAGACCCAGACGATATCGAAGGTTGCGCGGATGCGCCCGTCTGCATCGCTGAATTTTTCGCGATAAATCTCGACCATGCGCTCGAGCAGCGCGCGTTTGAGCGGACGTCGGCTGCGCTCGATCATCGGATTGGTCGCAGCGAGCGCGCGCAGGTCGTGCATCAGCGCGATGGGCGAATCGTAGCGCGCGATCAGACGGTCGAGGTCCGCAACCGGCAAGGCGAAGCCGGCGCGCTGCAGCAGCGCGCCGGCGGCGCGCACATCGACGAGTGGAATGACGCGCGGCGAGAGCCCGCCTTCCAGTTCTGCCTCGGCCGCGGCAAAGGACTGGCGCAGCTCGGTAAGCGTGTCGCCGCCTGCGAGCGCCGCAATGAAAAGGCCGTCCGGTTTGAGCGCGCGGCGGATCTGTACGAGCAGGCCGGGAAGATCGTTGACGAGCTGCAAGCAAAGCGCGGAGACGACGAGATCGAGCGACTGCTCGCGAAAAGGCGGCGCCTCCTCATCGGCGGCCACTGCGAGCGCGCCTGCTTTCTCCGACTGCGGAAGCAATGCGTCGGCCGCGACGATCACATCGGTTTTGCCGGTTGCGGCAAGCACCTCCACCAGGACGCCGCCGGCCGTGCCGAGATCGACCGCGGTGGGAAAGCGCCGCATGACAACGGCAAGGCGGTCGGCGAGGTCATCGGCCACTCGCCGTATGAGAAAGTCGGGCGCAGCGAGCGCCGCCGCGCGCCGGCGCCGCAGCCGAAGGAGAGCATGATCAAAGATCAGCGGTCGCTCGGGCATGCATGCGCCTCACCTGCACCTGCCCGGCGTTATAGCCAAACGTTGTGACACGCGCCGCGTCGGTTGCGTCAGCGACCTGATCGAAGGTCACAAAAAACCCCGCGTGGGTGACCAGCCGGGAGGAAGTAACAAATGGGAGGTTCGTCCGCTCTGGCGGAACGGACAGGAGCTGTGTGCTCCAACATGGTTAACAAACCGTTAACGCAGGCCGAGCGCGCTGCCGAACAGGTAATTGAGGCGCAGGCGGACGTCGGACGTGCGCAGGCTCGTGCTTACCGTCACCGGCACCAGCGCTGTGGCGTCGGTGCGATTGAATGAGCCGTAGTCGGTGTAGCGGTACTCGACGCCTATGGTCCAGTTGTTGATCCAGGCATATTCGGCGCCGGCCCCAATGTTCCATCCATTGCGCGTCAGACTCGAACTGAGAGTGCCGTCGCCCAACATCGGGGCGCTCGCGTTGACCCGCGCCTCGCTCCAGCCGCCACCCACATAATAGAGCGTGCGGTTGGCGGTGAACCCGGCGCGGACCCGCACGCTGCCCTCGGTGCCGACGCGGACCACGTCGCTGTCTTGTCGGCTGGCGCCCGCGAGATCCCCTTCCACACCCCACACGAATGTGCTGCCGGGCTGCTGCCAGTTGCAGCCGACCTGCCCACCGTACAACCATCGCGACGCGCTGTTGAAGTTGCTCGTCCACAGCGCCCCGACCTGTCCGCCTGCGTAGCAGCCGGTCCAGTTAAAGACGGCCGCGGCCGGCACCCTGTAGGCAGGCACGCGCATGTCCGCGGCCTGTACGGTGAATGCGAGCGCGCATGCCATGCTTGCGACGCCCACGCCGACAAATGCGTGTCATTTTCATCTCCCCTGGGAGCTCATTGAGCTCGTTGTCCGCGCCCCTGCGGGCGTGGCGATCAACGCGAAAAACGCGGGGTTCCGGCTGCTCGCAGCCGACAAACACGTTTGACGCGCGCCCTGAGGAAATGCCGCGCGTTGAGCGCTGGCTACTTTTTGCATGACGGCTTGCGCCGTCTTTGTCTATTCGGATAACAAAAATCCGAATCACTGGTGCGAGCGTAATGCGGCGTCGATTCCTTGCGCAAGCCATCACTGCGCGCACGCCCTGTACTTGCGTTTGGCTGTGGCAGATTTATCACGCGCCTGCACCAGTCAGACTACACCCTGTACGTTGATTGGCGCTGAGCGCCCGTAGCTTGCGCAGCCGGCCGGCCATTCAGATCGCCAATCTCAGCCTCCTCCGTTCCTGTCGCACGCCTTCTGAGGTTTTGGCGCACAAGCTCAATATGATTGCGCAAGAGATAGAGCATGCTCGCGTAGGTGGCCGGGATGCGCAGGCGGTTTGCCTGCTTCTCCAGCTCCTCAAGCTGCGCGATCATTTGCCCCGTATCGCTTCCACGTGCATGCGCGCTTGCGATCGCGTCCTCCAAAAACCGTAGCTCTCCATAGAGCCGCGCAACTTTCGATCGCATGAGCCAGTCATAGAAGCGGGGTAGAAATCGCAGCAACGGATACAGCAGGCCCAGGATCGGAATGAGAAACACGATCAGCTTGCCGATCAGCGCCGCCATCCAGAATGGAAAGTAGTCGTTGAGGAAAGGCAGACCCGACTTGTAGAAGCGCGCTGCTTCGCTGCTCAGGGGAAAATCCAGGGCTTCGGCGGCCGGAAATTCGTTCGGCCGCCGGAAAATACCCGCCCCGGAATGGATCTGAACCGCAGCGTTGAGCAGCAGGTATTGAATCGCGGGATGCAATTCCTTGCGCACCACGAGGCTGGCTCTGGTTGCCACCAGCACCACGTCATTCGTCGGGCGATCCTTCGCAAAATTCCCGGCGCCTCGCGGGATCACCACCTTGTGCAGGGAAGGATAGAGCGCGACCATGGCATCCGCGCGTGGATAGCTGGAAAGTACAATGTGCTCGTCACCCAGCAGTTGCTGGACCGCAGGCGAGTCCGAGGACGCGAGAATGAAAGCCACATCGACCTCCCCTGCCCTGAGCTTTTCCACCGCGACAAGCGGCTCGAACGGCAGCAGTTCGCCGATCTTTTCCAGAATCCCGGCGCGCTTGAATACTTCCAGCGCAACCAGCCGCGTCCCGCTGCCCTCGGATCCAATCGACACTCTTCGCCCCTGCAGGCTCTCGAGCCCGGTGCCTTGAAGCTCGGCTCGACTGAACCACCACAGCGGCTCGTTGAAGATCGCTCCGAGCGAGACGAGCTCCGATGTGCTGCCCGCACGCGCAATCCCGCTTGGGATCACGGCGACGCTGACGTCCGAGCGCGGATCGAGCAACATGGCAAGATTTTCGACTGAGCCGGCCGTCGACCGCAGCTCCACGCGCACGCTGTCGCGCGCGAGCGCGGCCTGGTAGAGGCGGGCGATATCATCGTAGCTGCCCCCTGCGGCTCCGGCAGCCATTGTGATGCGGTGCGGCGGCATGGTGCGCCATATGGCAAGGCCGGCGCACGCGATCGTCACGATCATCAGGGCGATCGTAATTGCATGCCAATTTCGCCGCAGGAATTCCCGCTCAGGCATCAGCAGTGGCCTTATCCGAAGGCTTCTATGGGGTTTTCGCCGTGAACGCCGGCGTGCCATCCGCAGGATTTACGGCAATACTCTCTGCGCCGACGGTGGTTGCGAAAATTGCGCCGAAGGAGATGAACGCACCCGCCAACACGCTCAATACCAGCAAGGTCAACGGATCCATTGCGGCTCTTTTTACACCGGCTTTTTCGGCCCGCACCGCCATGGCCGCAGGCAGGACTGCATCAAATGTGACGAGCTGGGGCGGCATTTGAGGCGGGTTTGGGCGGGACAATTGGTGTCTCAGCTCGCCGCGCCGCTGGCAGCCATAAGCCCGACAATCTGCACGGCAATGACCTTCACGATGGTCATGGACGGGAAGATCATGGCGTAACCGATATCCGGCCGCTCGGTCGGGGCCATGCGTGCCGAGTACACCAGGATCGCCGGATTTCCAGTAGCACCTGAGGCAACCCCGACGAGATCGTCGAACGGGATTCTCATCGCGTAATAGCCCACCAGCAAAACGATGAGGACCGTGGTGAGCAGCACGGCCACGCCGATGAACAGCATGGAGAAGCCCGACTCCGTCACCGTGCGCACGAAGGGCTGTCCCGCGTTGATGCCGACCGACGCCAGAAAGATCGCCAAACCGAAATTGCGCAATACGATATTTGCCGGAAGCGGCATGGTCCACAGCATGGGTCCGGTGCGGCGCAGCTTGCCCAGGATGAGAGCCACAATGAGCGGGCCGCCGCCGATGCCAAGCGTCACCACCCCCACACCGGGAATGGGAATCGGAATCAAGCCAAGCAGCACTCCCAGGACCATTCCCA
>JBKPOZ010000215.1:0-9966 GCA_046733355.1 Pseudomonadota bacterium
ATATCTGGGCGCTGTTGCATGGCATCGCTTCCCTGTTTGGGAGAGGTGATGCGGCGCGGCGTTCGTTCCCAATGTCTCCTGAGGATTTGTTGGAGGCAGCATTGCTCATCTATCTGCGCGGTTTGGGCCTGTCCGTGCCGCCAGTAGGTCCTGGTTCTTCATAGCTCCCGGGTACATCCCCCCTTGACGAGCAAGCCGATAATATGTAAATGTGATTAACATTCACAGGCGGAGGCCCCCTATGCCGGTTGTTGCAAAGCTCGATGAGCTGGGAAAACCAGCGTGGATTGCACTCATGATTCTCGGCTTTCTAATCTGGTGGCCTCTTGGTCTTGCCACCTTGGCATTTATCGCCGGGAGCGGACGAATGAGTTCTGCAGGAAGCATGACGCGCTGGTACGGCGCGGTGGACCGGATGCGTTCTGCCGGGACTTGGTGGCAGCCATCGCCGCGCCAGAGTGGTAATCGCGCTTTTGATGAATATCGCCAAGAGACGCTACGGCGGTTGGAAGACGAGCAGCGGGAATTTCAGGAGTTTCTCACTCGCCTGCGAATGGCGAAGGACAAGGCGGAGTTCGATCAGTTCATGGCCGAGCGTCGCACGCGCAGCGATCCGTCGTCTCGGGACAGCTCCGGCCCTTCATCGTCGCAGGACTGAAACTTTGGGCGGAGCACGGCGGCTCCCGCGCCGCGCGCATTTGTCCTCGTGTCGAATGCCTGAGCCAGAAGTGAGCTTCAGTTTGGAGGCATTATGCCCATCACTCGGCTTCTGCAGAATGCCTCATTCGGACCTGATGAGATCAGGGTCTTAGTTCGGGCATTTGACGAGGCATTAGGAACGTTGCGAGTGGATCGCAACGGTCCGGTTGCGGAGGCACTAGCCAAAAAAATCATTAAGCTTGCGCAGCAGGGCGAAAGAGATCCCAAAAGATTGCGTCAGCACGCGGTTCGATCGGTTTCGCAATCCGAATTGACCGAGGATATCAGTCACGGCGATGCTCGTCTGCGAAGACCGCTGCCGTGATTTCGAGATCGCGCACCGCAGTTGTGCTGCCGGATTCGTCATGCGCATAGCCCAGGTGGCGCCGTTGGCGGAAAGTGTGCCGCCGAAACTCTATGGCGGTACTGAACGTGTCATTGCGTGGCTGACCAAGGAATTGATCTCGCTCGGCCATGAGGTGACGCTCTTCGCCAGCGGCGACTCGGCAACTTCAGCCACACTGGTGCCAGTATGGCCTCGCGCGCTCCGGCTGGGCCGACCCAAATGCGATCCCGCTGTCGCCGAGACCGCATTGCTGGAAGTTGTTGCTCAGCACGCGCATCGAGTCGATGTGATCCACTGTCACACTAACTGGACGCACTTGCCGTTGCTCACGCGCCTCGGCGTGCCGTTCCTCACCACCCTGCATAATCGTCTCGATACGCCTGGACTGCCGGACGTGGTCACCAGGTTTCCGGCCGCGCCGTTCATTTCGATTTCCGACGATCAACGTAGGCCGCTATCGGGCGCGAATTGGCTCGGAACTATCTATCACGGCCTGCCGGCGGACTCTTTCCAGCCGAGCTTCTCGGCGGGCAGTTATCTTGCATTTCTGGGCCGGCTTACCCCGGACAAAGGGCCGGAGACGGCTATTCGGCTCGCTCGTGCCGCAAAATTGCCGCTTCGCATCGCAGCGAAGCTACCGCGTGCCGAACGGGGCTATTTTAAGGAGCAGGTCGAGCCACTGATCGATGGCAAGGAGATTCAGACCGTCGGGGAGGTCAACGACCGGAACAAGCAGAATTTCCTCGCAAATGCCTCGGCGCTACTGTTTCCAATCGACTGGCCTGAGCCGTTCGGCCTGGTGATGATCGAAGCCATGGCGTGCGGTACGCCGGTTATAGCCTTCCGCCGCGGCTCCGTGCCGGAAGTTATTGAGCATGGCGTGACGGGCTTTATCGTCGAGGATGAGGAGGAGGGCTTGCGAGCGATCAAACGCCTACCGGAGTTGGATCGCAGTTGTGTTCGGGCCGGGTTCGAGCGACGGTTTACCGCTCGGCGCATGGCCGAAGATTACGTCAGCCATTATCGGATGCTGCCCGAAAACTGGTCCGGCCGGGCCACCGTTTGTGAAGACACCAGTGCCTCGGCAATAGGTCACCACTGAGCATCAGTGGGCCGGCAGTTTTAACGACAGCCGCCTCATTGTGTGCGCGGGTTGGGCGGTTCATTCGCGCGCGGCCAGGGATGGCCAACCACGGTTCAATCCGTTAGGGCGCTTCCTTCCGCGCGCGGTGCTGGGCTGCGACGCGCGAGCGTCGATATTGTGCCCTCCCGGCCGGGTTCATCGCGCCGTGCCTCCCTACCAAGATGATAAGCTGCCCTCAGGCGGCGAATGGCTGCACGAGATCAAGCACAACGGGTTTCGGGTCATTGCGCGCAGGATGGCCGAGGGGTCAGGCTCTACAGCCGTCCGGCAACGATCTCCCCTATCGCTTCTCGCCGATTGTCGACACGTTGGCCCGCTTGCTCTCGCGTTCCTGCATCATCGACGGGGAGGCGGTTGCCCGTGATGACGACGGCGTCACTTCGTTCAATCTTGTTCGTTACCGTCGCCATGACGAAAATATTTTGCTGTACGCCTTCGACCTGATTGAATTGAATGGCGATGATCTCCGACCTGAGCCGTTGGAGGGCCGCAAGGCCACGCTGGAAATCATTCTGGCGAACGCTGGCTTGGGCATTCGGTTCAATGAGCACATGGAAAACGACGGCTCGATTACTATTGCAGACCACAAGACCAGCGTCAGCCTTGAAAACGAGTACTGGGACTGTTTGAGGGCGATCGCCGCCGAGCGCGGCGTGAGACTCGGAGCGCTGGTTGCCGCGGCACGGAATGTACCGTGAAGTAGGACGTCTAGTTAACGCGACTCGAGCAACCGGCACGAGGACTTCGTGATGTTGACGTAGCCTCTGCCGAGGGCAGCTATCGATCGCTTCGCCGTCTTGGTGTTGGGCATCACTTGATCGACGTAGAAGCGATCCTCGCTGATCGGCTCTTCGCCATCGTAGAATTGGCAGCTCCAATGCGTCGTCTTGAAGGTCACGTCTCCGGTGTTGTCGACCACGAGCAGGATGTAGAAATCTCCTCCGCCCGCATTCTCCATGCCAGTAATCTTAGCAGTGAGGCTCGGCTCCGCGTTGGCGAAGACGGTGCTTGCGAGCAAGAGGCTCGCGATCAAAAGTCTCTTCATAACTCTCTCTCCTTGTAGCTGCATGAGCGCAGCGAAGGGAGCATCCGCAGATGCCTTCTTGCGCTGAGCTCAGTCCCAATGATGGGTATCGAGCATCGACTCGAGGGTGATGTAACCACCGCCGATGGTACAGACGCGAGACCTGAAGGAGGACTTGCCCTCCTCACGGAAGCCGAGCTCGACCACCCACTTGCCGTGTCTGATCCGCTTCTCCACGGCGAAGATTTTCTCCGGCTTGGAGTAGCCGTAGCCTATCTTGCTCTGGTTACGCTCGACGAAGTCGATGCATTGCTCTACAGCGGTGAAGCCGCTCAACAGCGTGCCCGGCCCCATAAAGCCGGTGTAGGCCCAGCCGGCCAGGGCAACGCCGAGGACTATCCACTGGGCCTTCGTGTTGCCCTTGCTCTTGGGCTTGCTCTGCTGCTTGACGAACTCGTCGTGGGACAGTCTTTCAGTCGTAATCATCTCTCTCTCTCCTATTACCGCGTGAGTGTGGCGACGCGAGGCCGAGGAGGTCCTCTCGAAGTTTCATGACTTTCTCCTTATTGCTGCGCGAGTGCAGCGGCGGAGCGGCCAGTGTGGTCATCTGCTTTACTTGCAGATGACTTGCGGAGACGCCCTGCTGACACCCGTTTGGTTCTCTTTCTTGGTCGCTTTGGCTCGAGTGCGGGACTTGTTACTCAGCGCCAAACATTTGTTCGTCGCTGCCAGAACGGAGTGGGATGCCCGCAAATTGAGTGGCAACTAATGTTTGACCTGTGTAAGCCCCGACGGGCGTCGTTGGCGCCGCGAACCCGCCGAAGTCAAGCACGGTGTCCAGATCCCAGACGATGGTGCTTAACTTCACGCTCGTCGCCGATATGGCGCTATGTCGTCCGTGGTCAGCACGGGCCATCCGCAGATGGCCTCTTGCGCTGGACTCAGAGAACTCCGTAGCGCATGATTCCAACGATAACTTGGAACACTGTCGAATCCACGATCGCGTTGAATAAGAGCGTACGGACTAAGACAGTAGCGCAGAGCCACATGGCACAGCGGCGAGCGTACTCGAAGTGGGTCATCTCTCCCTCCTACTGCGTCAACGCATCGAAGGCTTGCTCGATGCGCTGTTGCGGAGTGAGCTCGACCGCAGCGTTGCTCTGCGTGATGTAGTGTCTCACTACGACGAACCTGGACGACCACACCACAGCGCCTCCGACGAGCCACTTCTTATCGCGTCGATTTAGCTTAACCATCTCTCTCTCCTACTGCTGCGTGAGTTCAGCGAAGAGGCCTCCCCACGGGGAGACCTCTTGCGCTGGACTCCTATCTTCGCAGGAAGATCGCCTTCGCTGTGAGTTGAAGTACGTTGCGACGACTGATCCGAACGCGCTTGTCTACCGTCCACGCGGTGCAGGTGAAAAGGATTGTATTCATGACTGCGCCTGTGGTTGAGCCGGATTACACCACGGACGGATGCGGTTGCGGTTGCGGTATGGGTTGAGGTACGACGACCCATCCTTTCTTCCGATACGTATCAACCATGATGCCGTACATCATAAAAGGATAGATGAACCAGGACAGACCGAACGTAACCCACGCGAGAACGAGAGTGATCCCCGCGTGGAGCCACACCTGTTTGTACGCCATGTAGAAGAAGCCGAAGAAAAAGGTCATCCAGAACACCGACCACTTGTCGATGATGACGACCTCCTTTGTGAGCGGATTGCGAAGGACCGTCCGGCTAGTGTTCGGCATCAGCGGAACGGAGGCGGCGGAGCCGAGACCCGCTGGGCCAGTCTTGGCTGCAGGGACGCTCATGAGGACCTCCTGCCTCAGCTCGGCGTACTCCTCTTGGCTGATGAGTTGTGGTTGTCGAGCATGTCCTTTAGCTCTTTGAGCTGTTCGACTTTATTCATAACTCTCTCTCCTATTGCTGCGTGAGTGCAGCGACGGAGGCTCCGCTGTGGAAGCCTCCTTGCGCTTCCTCTGCTTTACTTGCAGCTGACTTGAAGAGGCGCGCCCTGCTGACTCCCCTTTGGTTTTGTTTCTTGGTCGCTCTGGCTCGCGTGCTGGACTTGTTACTCAGCGCCAAACATTTGTTCGTTGCTGCCGCGCCCTGGTGGTGGCGCGGTCTGCCTGGGGTCTCCGCCGCCGCGCTGCCATCTCCTCGGCTAAAGCTGCCAAGCGGCGACGTTCGCCGGACGTGAGACTCTGAAATGCCTCCATCAGGCGCCGGGCGAGCGGAGTATCGACCATGTCGATAATCTCGTTACTCTCGGGTCTTGAAATCCCGAGTAGCTCCGTCACCAAGCCCCTCGGCGATCCACCATACCTGGCTGACCCTCATGCGATGCGCGCCCCTCTCGAATTCTGGATTTGCTGAAATGACAGCCCCAGCACCTTGCCCAGTGCCGCATGCGATAATCCACGCCTGACGCGCAGGGATTTCAGGCGGCGGTCAAGGATGACATCGGCCTCGTCCGGCCCCTTCATTCTCTTCATTTGTCAACTATCGCTGACGCTGAGAGGTCACGCAGTTCCGCCCTTGTTAGTTGCTGATCGCCCTCTGCGGGACTTGTTGCGTTGCGCCAAACATTTGTGCGTGGCTGCCATGTTGGTGGTATCGCTGCGGATTTCCTGCAGTGCCGGTCTCACCCGAGCGAGGCCCCCGCGTCGGTGTTGAGGCGAAGCTTCAACGGGAACCTCATCCGTTTCTTTGGGTCCATGCGAGCGAAGGTGCAGCGCCCCCAGGATGACAGCGGCCTGCGGCAGCATCGTTCTCATCTCAGTAAAATTTTGGTGTTACCAGCTCGTGGTATTCGGAAACGGCATCACACTTGCCTCGCCTCGAGGATCTCGACAGCCTCGACATTCGTTTTCTTGCGCCAACGGGTGGCCTTGCGTTCGGCCAGGACGCGGATTTCTGCCCATTCCGCGTGGCTGCAAGCGGCGATGCCATCGGGCCAGAGCCGGCTCGGCGGGTGCGCGGCGAAATGGATCAAGAGACAGTGCGAATAAACATGGCTCGTGCTGCTGCGCTTGTGCACTTTGCCGCTGGCATCGATGGCCGCGAATATGTTGCGCACGATTACTCCGTCATGAAATAGCCGGTAGCGCTGAGCCGATGGCTAATAGCCGGCGCACAAAATTGCACCGTGTTACGTGCACCCGCTTTTTAGTTGCTTGGCCTCGTCTCAGTGACTTGTTACTTTGAGCCAAATATTTGCTCGTCGGAGCCATGCTGACAGTTTTGCCCGTGCCGGGGGTCAAACATGAGCAATGACTTGAATTCTGAACAGGACTTGGCTTCAATTCCGATGGCGGGAGGGGGCCTGTCGCGCCTGGCTATCGCGCGCCTCCAAAACGCCGGGGTGCCGGTAGCGCCTCTCCTTAAGCGTGTGGGACTGACGCCGGAGGTGATCGCCGACCCGGAGGAGCGACTGAGCGTGCAAAGCCAAGTCGCGCTGTTGGGCGAGGCGGCGGTTGCTCTGAAGGATGACCGTCTCGGCTTTACCCTGGCTCGCGATTTCGATCCGCGCGAACTTGGGCTGCTTTATTACGTGATGGCCTCTTCGCAGACCTTAGGTGACGCATTGAAGCGGGTTGCTCGATACAGCAAGATTACCAATGACGCCGTCGTCGTAGAATATCGAGAGGGGAACAGTCTCATTATTAGCCTGGGTTACTCTGGCGTTCCCCGCCACTCAGACCAACATCAAATCGAATTTTGCATCTTTGCCGTATTCCGACTTTGCCGTGTGCTGACCGGGCAGAACCTCGTACCGGAACACTTCTGGATCTCTCATCATCGATCGGGAGCCAATTCCGAAATGGCCCGATTTGTCGGAACGAAAGTAGAGTTCGGTGCTGGCAAAGACGAGTTTGCTCTAAACCTTGACGCACGTGAGTTGCCGCTCATTCACGCTGATACTCATCTCAATGACCTTCTTCTGAAATACTGCGAGACCGCGCTAGCCGATAGGAGAGGTGACACGAGCCCATTACGCACGAGAGTCGAGAACGCGATCTCGTCGTTGCTTCCTCATGGAAGAGTGCTCGTGGAGGACGTTGCCCGCAGTCTGGGAATGAGCGAGAGGACACTTGCACGAAAACTTTCAGACGAAGGGCTAAACTTCACTGAAATACTTCAGCAACTGCGGCACGATCTGGCGGTCCGCTACCTCGGTGACCACAAACTGCATGTATCCAAGATTGCGTGGCTGCTTGGCTTTAATGAGGTGAGCGCATTCACGCATGCATTCAAGCGCTGGACTGGCAAGACGCCGCGCGAGATGCGAACAGCCGGCGCTTATTGACCAAATATAAGCAGGAAGCGGCTCCTCCTTAACGGTTGCGCAAGCTTGCCGCCCCAGTGCTGCAAGGCCCTAGACGAAGCGTCAGGAGGCGTATTCACCAGTCCGCACCAAACTGTGCTGCTCCGCTGGCTTGGTCGGAGGAAGTGATCTTATGAGTTCGACAGCAAATGCCGCTTCGGCTCGTTCGCGCGCGGAGCCTCGTTCGGATACGAAGGGGCGAGCCCGCGTCAAGCTATCTGGACCTGACCTCGGGCTTCACGATCTTCTACTCGATCCACACTTCGGCGGTGACGGACTTGAGATGGCGATCCGTCACCGAGATCCTAACAAAACCCGGCCCATCCGGCATCCAAGCAGTTGGCGCCCCAATTGGCATAGGCGCCAAGGGCTGGCCGTTAACGGCCCAACGGTAAGGCGGCGCACCACCCATGGCCTCAAGAGCAAGTGGCGCGAGAGATGAGCCTTCACGCGCAAGCACGACATGTGCGCCATTTGGAGGAAAAGTTATGCGCGGAGGTGACTTGCGATTGGCAGCGGTGGTCATAACGTCGGCCGACGGGATGAAACGTTTCAGGGCGGCACCAACGCGACGTGCGAATCCGCCCGAGCTTGGCTGAGTCGCAATTGGGAGCATTGGCTCTGGCGGCAGGAGATCAAAGATGTGGAACAGGAGCGGAGCTGCCGTGCTCCGACCATAAGATCCGGGTCGCGGCGTCCCATCGGTGCGTCCAACCCAAACCGCCACCGTGTATCTACCGGAATAACCGACAGCTAAGGCATCACGAAAACCGTAGGAAGTACCTGTCTTATATGATATTGCGCGGCCGACCGGACGAGCAACGCCGTCCGGTGTCGGGGTGCCGCGTAAAATCCCCGCAACCATATGTGCCGAGGCTTGGGTCATGAGCGGCGAGGCAGAGGCAACGGCGGAATCCTGCAATACTCGCAGTGGCGTCGCTCGCCCATCGCCTGCCAATCCCGAGTAGAGCATTCCTAGGTCTCGCAGCGTGATGCCCACGCCACCGAGTGCCAGCGGCAAGGCCGGCGCCCAATGATCATGCGGAAACTTGAGACGGGCGCCCGCGAGGCGCAGTGTTGCCGCCAATCGACCCGGTCCCACTTCGTTCAAAAGTTGCACTGCCGGTGCGTTGTAGGATTGCTGCAACGCTTCACGCGCGCTGACCGCGCCATGAAAAGCGCCGTCAAAATCGGCCGGGGCGTAGTCACCGAACCTTATAGGACGGTCCTCAACAAGGGTGTCGGGCGTCAGCACGCCCAGATCAAAAGCAAGACCATAGATGAAGGGCTTCAACGTCGACCCGGGAGACCGCACGGCGCGTACCATATCGACCATCCCAGCCGGACCAAAATAATCGCTCCCGCCAACATAGGCGAGAACCGAGCGGTCACGGTTATCGATAACTAGCAACGACACGTTCGCGTGATCACCAAGAAAGCGTGCCTCCCTGGCCACCAGGCCTTCGAGACTAATTTGAAGTGCCGCATCGAGCGTCGTCCGCGCACGGATGGTGTGGCCTTTTTGTCGAAGAGCATCAGCAAGATGATGCGCGTGTCTTGCAGGTCGCTGTCCCATAATGTTTGGAAGATCTGACGTATCGCCACAATTCGTGGTTGGCGTCCGGGCACAAATTCTTGCGACAGATAAGGTCGCTGCGCCAGGATGCCGATCAGGTCGAAGTCGACTTGGGCTCTGTGGAATAGCGACGAGCAGAGCTGTTTGCACCGGGCTCAAACGGTCGGGCTCCCGACCGAAATATATCCGCGAGGCAGATCGAACTCCTTCCAGGTTGCCTCCCATTGGGGCCAAGGTGAGATACATGGCCAGGATTTCGCGCTTCGTGAACCTGACCTCAAGCTGCATAGCTCGGACAATATCGGTTAGCTTGCCAACGACATCGTGTCGGTGCGGAGACAGCAATCTGGCCACTTGCATCGTCAATGTGGAGCCGCCTGACACAACGTGTCCCTCGCGGATTAGCTGCCAAACTGCGCGCGCGAGTGCCAGAGGATCGACCCCCGGGTGCCGCCAAAAGCGCCGATCCTCGACCTGGAGCAGGAGGTTGACGTAACGGGGATCCACATCCTCGAGCAAAGTGGCAAGGCGAAGCATGCCGTCGCGCGTCGTGAAAACACGCAGAGGCTCCCCATCGCGGGCCAATATTTCGAGCGAAGCCTCGCGGTAACGGGATTGGTCAGGCGGAAACACGCGATCCAAAATCCCAATCGTGATCGAGAGAGCAGCGACCACGACTAGGTATTTGGCACGACACTTCAGCATATCTCAGCGTGGCTCAGCAATTGTCTGACCAGACTCCGTTCGCGCCATCATGCTGGGTCGGTACATGTCTTCGACAATAGCCTCCGGCAATGTAAAGGTACCGGGCGTCACTATTCGCACGACATAGGCCAGGTG
>JBKPOZ010000216.1:0-12184 GCA_046733355.1 Pseudomonadota bacterium
GCATCCGTGTACCGCGCCATCCTGGACCGGTATTTCAGTAAGTAGCCGGCTGCATGCGAATACAGGCGAATAGGTATGCTTGCCTGATCATATATCCTGGCGAGCCGTTTGATTAGATTCTCGCTTTCAACGGGAGAAACATATGCCTCGCAACCGAAACCGACTGCCGATCGCGCTGGCCCTTTTTGCTGCCTGCGCGGCAGGATCACTCTCGGCAGCCTGGGCTCAGGAAAGGCTCACCGGGACTGCGGCGTGGAATCAGCTCGTCGGCAATTCGATCACCGGCGAGGAAGACGGCAAGACGCTTGTGGAATACTACGCGCCGGACGGCACCGCGAAGTCGATGCACGGCAACGAGATATCGACGGGCCAATGGGCCCTTGTCGGGGAGGCGATCTGCTTTCGATACGGCGCGACAGCGATACTGACTGCTACAAGCTGGAGGTGATGGGCAACAGCGCCACCTTCACCGACAAGGATGGCACTGGATCGCGCTACGAAATCCTCAAGGGCAATCCCAAAGGATTATGAAGCGGAACATTAGTCCTGCTGTCTCACAAACACTCACCATGAACCGTCATCCTGAGGTGCTCGGCGCAACGCGCCGAGCCTCGAAGGCTCACGTTGCCAGAAACAGAAGCGCGCCCGGGGCATGCTTCAAGACGGCGGCCGCCGTCTCACCGAGAAACAGTTTCTGACCGGGCCTGCGACTCACGCCCATGACGAGGAGGTCATATTTGGCCCGTTGCGCCTGCGCGAGAATGGCCTCGTCGGGCATTACGTCGCGGCGGATCTCGGTTTGCAACTGAACATCGTAGCGTCGGGCCATCCTGTCCAACTCTTCGGTAATGGCGCTCGCCTGCTCGCGCAGCCGGGCAGGACGCGGGCCGCGTGCTGATTTCGCCGTCCTGTTGGTCACGTATAGAGCTGTGACGGGCGCCCGACACGCCTGCGCAACGACCATCGCCAACTCGGCGCCGCGGGCCGAAACGTCGCTGCCATTGACCGGCACCAGGATGCTGGCAATTCTTTGCGAGGCTTCGCCGTCGCCCTTGCCCTGAACTGCGATCGCCAGCGCTCCTTCGAAGTCCGCGGCGAGCGCCGCCACATCCTGGTGGAAAAGCCCTGCCTTCGTCCTTGTGTTCTCGATCCCGACGAAGAGCAGATCGTATCCCTTGCTCGATTCTGTTTTCACCGCCTCCCTGGGCGAGGTCTCGGCCTTTCGAACTGAAACTTCCACGGCGGAGGTCAGGAAAGCATCCTGATCGTCAGACCGCGCGCTCTCGGCGGCTGCTTTGAGGACCTCGGCGCTCTCAAGCTTCCGTTCGGCCTCCGGTTGCTGCCCTCCCTTGTCTGCAGCTTTTTCCAGAGGCAAGACAGTCGCCACCAGGTGGCGCGTGCCGGCAATCAGTCCGGCAATGCGCGCGGTGAACTTCCCGTTCTCGCTCTCGTCGACCGCAAGCAGCAATCGTTCGATATTCGCCACAAAACCGCGCGCATCGAATTCCTCGCGCTCAAGCCGCTCCCGCTCGCTTTTGCTGAGCGGAAGCCGCGCCAGCGACCAGCGCAGCATGGGCGGCATCGCCAGCGTGGTAACGATGGCCATCAGCACGATAATGGTGAACAGGTTCTGGCTGAGCGCGCCCATGGACAGCCCGATGGTGGCGACGATCACTTCGGTAGAGCCGCGTGCGTTCATGGCGCAGCCGAGCGCGAGCGCTTCCGACCGCTTCAAGCCGCCGAGCTTCCCGCCAATAAAAGCCCCGGCAAATTTTCCAAAGCTTGCAATGGCAATGACTGCTACTGCGAGCACCGCCAGATGCGGATCTTTGAGTACCGTGAGGTCGGCGGACAGGCCCGAGATCCCGAAAATGACAGGCATGAAGAACGCGACGATCAAGCCGCGCAGCTGATCGTCGATGTGTTGGCTGAGAATGGGCGATTCTCCTACCAACACACCGGCAACAAACGCGCCGAGCACGGTATGCACGCCGAGGAAATGGGTGATGAGCGCTGAGATGCCCATGATCACCAGAATTGTCGTGATCACGGGGAAATCGGTTTCGAAATTGTCGTTGGCCCATCGAATCGCCAAGAATACCAACCGGCGGCCTGCGGTAAAGCTCACGATCAGGAATAATGCCGTGCCCAGGACCGCTTTGCCGAGACTGAATGCATCAACCGCACCGGCCTCCGCGAGGCTGAAGGTAATGGCAATGATTACCCAGCCGATCGAGTCCTCGCAGATGGCGGAGGCGACAATGATCTGGCCCAGATTGCGCCGGGAAAATCCCATTTCGCGCACTATGGCAGCGACGATCTTGATGGAAGAGATGGAGAGCGCGGTGCCCAAGAAAAGCGATGTGACGAAGCGCTGACCGGGATGCGGCAACAGCGCAGCCGGCATGAACTGGCCGAGCGCGAAGCCGCAGGCAAACGGCACGAGCACACCACTTGCAGAAACCGTCAGCGCGGCTTTGCCGATCGACCTCACCAGCCGCAGGTCGATCTCCATTCCTGTGAGCAGCAGAAGCAGGAGGATGCCGAACTGGGCGATTCCGTCGAGCATGGCCTTTTGTGCCGGCGTGGCAGGAAAGATCGCCTGCTGCAGATCGGGCCACAACGCGCCAAGCACGGAAGGTCCCAGCAGCATGCCCGCGAGCAGCATGCCCATGACCGAAGGCTGGCCGATGCGGGTCATCGCTTCGCCGAGCAGCCGGCCGACGAGCATCAGCATTACAAGCTGGCCGAGAAAAATCACCTCGGCGGGCGCGCCGTGGGAGGCCTCGGCAGCCAAACCCGGGCCAACGCTTAAAAGAAGTGCAGCAATGCAGCAAAAAAGGAATTTCGCTCCCCGGCGCAGCGCGTCAGCCTGAGCAAAGGGTGAGCTCATAATGCACCGGCGATCTAATCCCCGCAGACCTATTTCGTTCCCGCCGGCTGCACAAGCGATCGAGGCATTCTCCCCCTCGCACATCGCTGCTCCCTCCCGGGGTTTTCGCTGTAATATGTGGAGCGATCACTCAAGTGAAGCCTTGCGCTCGGAGAGCGTCGTGAAACTGCCCAGCCGGATCGTGGATTTGTCCTCTCCCCTCGACAACGAGACTGTCTTCGATCCTCCATTCATGCGGCCGAACATCGAGTATCGCAGCAACGCGGAAAACGCGCCCATGCTGCTGGAAAGCTTTCCCGGGCTGCGCCGCGAGGACTTGCCCGACGGCGAGGGATGGGCGTTCGAGCTCGTTCAGATCACGACCCATAACGGCACCCACATGGACGCTCCGATCCATTACCATTCGCATTCCATCGATGGGAAACCGATGATGACCATCGACCAGGTGCCGCTCGACTGGTTCTTTCGGCCGGGGGTGAAGCTCGATTTGCGCAAGCTGCCCGACGGGCACGTCGTCACCGCGGCGGAGGTGGAGGCGGAGCTCAAGCGCATCGGTCATGAGCTCAAGCCCTACGATATCGTGCTGGTCAATACGCGTGCGAGCAGCTGCATCGGCACCGACGAGTATCTCACCGCGGGCTGCGGCATGGGCAGAGAAGCGACGCTTTATCTGACCTCGCGCGGGGTTCGCGTCGCCGGTATTGATGCCTGGGGGTGGGACGCACCGTTTGCGCATATGCGCGAGCGCTGGCTGCGGACGCACGATCCGTCGATCATCTGGGAAGGGCACAAGGCGGGACGCGAGATTCCCTATTGTCACATGGAGAAGCTCTGCAATCTCGAGCAGCTTCCGCCGCACGGATTTACGGTCGCCTGCTTTCCTTACAAGATCAAAGCGGGTTCCGCAGGTTGGACCAGAGCCGTCGCACTTTTCGATTGATTTGAATGGCTGACATACCCGAGACCCGGTATGTGAAAAGCGATGACGTGCACATCGCCTATCAGGTGCTGGGAAAAGGGCCGCCCGATCTGCTGTTCGTTCCGGGTTTCGTTTCGCACATTGAAGCGATCTGGCAATCGCCCGAAGCAAGCGCGTTGCTCCGCCGCCTGGCCTCTTTTTCGCGTTTGATCATATTCGACAAGCGCGGCGTGGGAATGTCAGATCGCGGATCGCAGATCTTCACCCTCGAGCAGCGCATGCACGATGTGCAGGCGATACTGGATGCGGTCGCATCCGAGCAGGCCGTGCTTTTCGGGGTGTCGGAGGGTGGGCCGATGTCGCTCCTTTACGCCGCCACATACCCGGAACGGACTTCGGGACTGGTGCTGTACGGCTCCTATGCCAAGCGCTCATCGGCTCCCGATCATCCGTTCGGATGGAGCGACGAGCGCTGGCAGCAGGTGCTCGACCGCATGGAACGGCATTGGGGCACACCGCAGGGAATAAACGTTGCCATGTGGGCGCCCAGCCTTGCGCACGATACGCATGCTGCCGATCGTCTGGCCGCTTATTTTCGCGCGGCGGCGAGCCCGGGGGCGGCCCTCTCCATCATGAAGATGAATCGCGACATCGACGTGCGGCACGTCTTGCCCACCATAAGCGCGCCCACCCTCATTCTGCATCGCACTGCCGAGCGGGTGATTTCGATCGAGAACGCAAGATACCTGGCGCAGCACATCCCCGGCGCGAAGCTCGTGGAGCTTGCCGGTGAGGACCACGTCTGGTGGCGCCATGGCGAACAGCTCATCGATCGCATCGAGGAATTCGTCACCGGCACGCGTCATGCGCATGAGCCGGAGCGCGTACTTGCGACCGTTTTGTTCACAGACATCGTCGGGTCAACCGAACGTGCGGCGGCGCTGGGGGATCGGGCGTGGCGCGAGTTGCTGGAGGCATTCCAGACGCGCGTTCGCGATGTGCTGCGGCAGTTCCGCGGCCGCGAGATCGATACTGCAGGCGACGGCTTCTTCGCCGCCTTCGACGGACCGGCGCGTGCGGTCCGTTGTGCCGGCGCAATCAGGGAGGCAGTGCGCGCGCTTGGACTACAGATGCGATCCGGCGTACATACCGGCGAGTGTGAGGTGGTGAACCAGGGACTTGCCGGTATTGCCGTACACACAGGCGCACGCGTTGCCGCACTTGCAGTGCCCGGCGAAATTCTGGTGTCGCAAACCGTGCGCGACCTTGTCGCTGGCTCGGGCTTACGGTTTGCGGACCGGGGCACGCACGCACTCAAGGGCGTGCCGGGCGAATGGCGCCTGTTCTCGGCAACTCTCGACGGATAACCCGACCTGTAAAGCCGTAGCCCGGATGAGGGAAGAAAATCAGCGGTCTTAGTCCCGCATATCGCTGCGCTCATGCGGAAGACCGTCGTGGGCGCAAAAGCGTAGTTCGTCCTGCGCCAAGACGTGATATCCTCCCGAGTATTGCTTTGGCATGGCCCCGCGGGAGGGTCACATGGCAATTCGCATCAGACGACGAGAATTGATAGCGACACTCGGTGGCGCGGCGGTCGCATGGCCGCTCACCGCCCGTACGCAACAATCGGCGATGCCGGTGATTGGTTTCCTCAACGCCAGTTCACCCGGCGTGTATGCGCCCAGGGTGGCTGCATTCCAACAAGGTCTAAGCGAAGCTGGTTATATTGAGCGTCAAAACGTCACAATTGAATATCGCTGGGCGGAATTAGACCACGACCGACTGCCTGAGTTTGCAGCCGATCTAGTACGTCGAAAGGTGACCGTGATAGCAGCCATGGGTACGCCGGCCGCACTCGCAGCAAAAGCCGCGGCCGCTACTATTCCTATCGTTTTCGAGATGGCTAGTGATCCGGTCAAGCTGGGTCTTGTTGCCAGCCTCAATCGCCCGGGAGGCAATGTCACTGGCGTGACCAATTTGAATATGGAGGTGAACTCGAAACGACTGGAGTTACTGCACGAGCTCATCCCGGCGGCGACCACATTTGCACTGCTCATTAATCCGAGCGATCCCACTCTCGCCGAGCCCACCACGAGAGAGGTTCGCGCGTCGGCAGGCACGCTCGGGGTGCAGCTACATGTCGTAAGCGCCACAACAGATAACGAGATGGATGAGGCCTTCGCGAGCTTGGCCAAACTCCGCGTAGGTGGACTCGTAATTGGTGCCGATGCGCTCTTCAGTAGCAGGAGCCAAAGGTTGGCCTCGTTGGCGGTCCGCCATGCCCTACCTGCCGTCTACTTGTGGCGCGAGTTTGCTTTGGCAGGAGGTTTGATGAGCTACGGAGCGGATACCAGGGATGCGTACCGCTTGGCCGGCATGTATACCGGGCGCATTCTGAAAGGAGAGAAGGCAGCTGATTTGCCGGTGCAGCAGGCCACAAAGGTGGAGCTTTACATCAATCTCAAGACAGCCAGGACACTTGGGATCACGATCCCGCTGACCCTATCGGGGCGCGCGGACGAGTTAATCGAATGAAGCGGCGCGCATTCATGACGCTGCTCGCTGGCGCAGCGGCGATGTGGCCGCTCGCAGCGCATGCGCAGCAGCCGGAGCGGATGCGGCGCATCGGCGTGCTCATGAACCGCGCCGCGCACAATCCAGAAGGTCAGGCCCGACTCGCGGCGTTCCAGCAAGGCCTGGAACAGTTGGGCTGGAGCGATGGCCGCAATGTGCGGATCGACATGCGCTGGGGCGAGGATGATGCTGACCGCGAACGAAAATACGCGACGGAATTGGTCGCACTCGCACCGGACGTCATCTTCGTTGCCGGCACCCTGGGCGTAGCGGCTTTGCAAAATATCAGCCGCACTTTGCCGATCGTATTCGCGTCCGTCACCGATCCGGTCGGCGCCGGCTTTGTCGATAGCCTGGCCCAACCAGGCGGCAACGCCACCGGCTTTATGATCTATGAATACAGTTTGGGCTCAAAATGGCTGGAGCTACTCAAAGAGGTGGCGCCGGGCGTGACGCGAGTGGGCATCGTGCGCAATGCTGCCAATCCTGCAGGAGTCGCTGTATTCAGCGCGCTCCAGAATGCGGCGCAGTCATTCGGTATTGAGGCGAGGCCGATCAACACACGTGACCCGCCCGAAATCGAACACAGTCTCCAGGCGTTCGCCGGCCCGAACAGCGGCCTTATCGTGACGCCGAGCACCAGTTTGCACCGGGATGTAATCATCGCGGCTGCGGCCCGGTACAAGCTGCCCGCCGTCTATGGTAACCGCTATGACGTTACCGCTGGTGGCCTGATCTCATATGCGAATGATATTGTTGACCAGTTCCGACAGGCGGCCACTTACGTGGACCGCGTCCTTAAGGGCGAAAAGCCCGCCGATCTGCCGGTGCAGGCGCCAACGAAGTACGAGCTCGTGATCAATCTCAAGACCGCGAGGGAACTCGGCGTCGCGATGCCGCAGACGCTCATTGCACGCGCCGACGAGGTGCTCGAATAATACCGCAATCGCGTTTCTTTACTGCAGTGCTTGAAGTCGGCTCATGGCCTATTGATTGATTTCGCTGCGGCCCAGCAATTCATGGTTTTCGGACTGAAGCGAACATTGAGCCTGGCTCAAAATCTTGGTCTATGAGTACAGGTACTGATTCGAACGACGCCTATATCTCCGCGTAATCGACGCGCACAAGATAAAGACCATCCGGCGGGGCGACGGGCGCGCAGGCGGTCCGGTCGCGTTTTGCGAGCGCTTTCGAGACATCGTCCGGCGTCCACTTGCCCTCCCCGACCAGCGCCAGCGCGCCGACCATGGAGCGCACTTGCGTATGCAGAAACGAACGTGCCGAAGCAGTGATGTGGATGTCGTCCTTGATGCGATGCACGTCGAGCTTGTCGAGCGTCTTGATGGGCGATTTCGCCTGGCAGTCGACGTGCCGGAATGTGGTGAAGTCGTGCACGCCGACGAGCCGCTGCGCAGCAGTGTGCATGGCGCCGCTGTTGAGCGGCTTGCCGATGCGCCAGGCGCGGCCGCGCTCGAACGTGAGATCGGCGCGCCGGTTGATGACGCGATAAAGGTAGTGCCGTTTGATCGCGGAAAAGCGCGCATCGAAATTTGCATCGACCTTTTCCGCCGTAATCACCGCAATGGGATCGGGACGCAGCCTGGCGTTGAGCGCATCGCGCACCCGCTCCGCTTTCCAGTCCCTGGCAAGGTCGAAGTGGCAAACCTGGCCGAGCGCATGCACTCCGGCGTCGGTCCGACCGGCACCCTGGATGCTCACCCGTTCGCCGCAAAAGGCGCGCACCGCGTCCATCAGCCGGCCTTGCACGCTGGGTCCGTTTTCCTGGAGCTGCCAGCCGACGAACGGCCGCCCATCGTATTCGACAACAAGCTTGTAGCGCGGCATGGCGCGAATTAACGAAGGAGCGTGCCTGCAGCAATCGGCGTGCCGCGCAGGAATTCCTGCGTTTTCATTTTCTGGCGCCCGGCGCGCTGCAGCTCGAGGAGGCGCACTGCGCCGCCCCCGCACGCAACCGTCAGCCGCTCGTCAAGAACTGTGCCCGGTGCACCCGCGCCCTCCGCTTGCGTCGAACGCAGCACCTTGACGCGCTCAGCATCATCCACAAGCTCGAACCATGCGCCGGGAAATGGCGAGAGGCCGCGGATGCGATTGTGCACCTCCTCCGCCGGCCGGCTCCAGTCAATGCGCGTCTCGTTTTTTTCGATCTTCGGCGCATAGGTGATACCCGCCTGCGGTTGCGCCGTGAGCGCAAGCGAGTGGCGCTCGAGCGCAGAGAGCGCGCGTGTCATCAGATCGGCGCCGAGACGGGCGAGCACATCGTGCAGATCGCCGGCGGTCGCATCGGGGTCAATGGCAATGCGCTCGGCCATCGCAATCGGTCCGCTGTCGAGACCCTCCTCCATTCTCATGATGGTGATACCGGTTTCGCGATCGCCGGCGATGATCGCGCGCTGGATGGGAGCGGCACCGCGCCAACGCGGCAGCAGCGAGGCGTGCACGTTGAATGCCCCGAGTGGAAACGCGTGGAGAATGGATTTCGGCAGGATCAATCCATACGCCACGACCACTGCTGCATCCGCGCCATGCGCGCGCACTATCTCCTCCGCTTGCGCCGTTCGCAAACTTGCGGGGGTCATGATTTGCAAGCCGAGCGAGCTCGCCACGCGTTCAACCGGGCTCGCGACGGGTGCCATGCCGCGTCGTCCCGCGGGCTTTGCCGGACGCGTGTACACGGCCGCAACCTCGTGCTGCTGCGCGAGTCCGAGCAGGGTGGGCACGGCAAATTCCGGCGTGCCCATGAACACAATGCGCATGCTTATCTTCCCCTGAAATCAAGGGCAGGGCTATCGCATATGGCGGAAGGGTCAGTCAGCCGAGGATCGGCAGGTATGATCACGGATCGGCACCCTTGTAGGGGCGGGTTTCAAACCCGCCCGTTCTCCGTGTTGAGAAGATGGTGTTCACACGGCTGCGCGCTGGTTCGACGATCCGTATATCATCCCGCGATTAAACATTGCCGAAACAGGGCGGATTTGAAACCCGCCCCTACAAGCGTCGCGACTTTCGTAGTCGTGCTGAGTTGAAACAAAAAACCCGCCGAGTTTTGTCGGCGGGCCTCTGTCGGGCGCCAGTGTCCTGCCCCAGTACATCCGTGGGAACAGGTCTGTCGCAGCCGACGCCGCTCTTGTATTGTTGATTTGTGACACGACTGTGACGCCACGCGTTGAAATGAGCGAGCGATTGCCGCAAAGGCTCGAAGCCGAAACGCTGCACCGCATCGTCGTCGTGGGCGGCGGCGCCGCGGGCCTCGAGCTCGTGACCTGGCTCGGCGATCGGTTTGGGCGGCGCGGCCGCGCGCGCGTTACGCTCGTGGAATGCGCACGCACCCATTTGTGGAAGCCGCTTCTGCACGCGGTTGCCGCAGGCAGCATGGACGCGAGCGAGCACGAACTCGACTATCTCGCGCAGGCGCATTGGCACGGCTTCCGCTACCGCTTTGGCGAGATGATCGGGCTCGACCGCGCAAAGAAGCAGGTGCAGCTTGCCGCGACATTCGATGAGGAAGGGCGCCCGATCACTCCGCAGCGCGCCATACCCTACGACACGCTGGTGATCGCCATCGGCAGCGTGACCAACGATTTCCACACACCCGGCGTGGTCGAGCATGCGGTGCCGCTGGAAACGCCGGTGCAGGCCGCGCGCTTCAATCGGCGGGTGGTGAATGCCTGCATCCGCGCGCATGCGCAGGAGGCTCCGGTGCGCACCGGCCAGCTGCATGTGGCAATCGTCGGCGCTGGCGCGACCGGCACCGAGCTTGCGGCCGAGCTCCACCGCACCACGCGCGAGGTGGTGGCGTACGGGCTCGATCGCATCGATCCGGAGCGCGACATTCGTATTCTTCTCATCGAGGCGGCGCCGCGCATTCTTCCCGGACTGCCTGAACGCATTTCCAATGCCACGCGCTGGCTGCTCGAAGACCTCGGCGTGGGGATCTATACCGGCACGCCGGTTGCCGAAGTCACCGCCGAAGGCGTGCGGCTCGCGAATGGAGAATTCATCGCCTCCGAGCTCGTCGTCTGGGCAGCAGGCGTAAAGGCGCCCGATGTGCTGAGGAATCTGGACGGTCTCGAGGCCAATCGCATCAATCAGCTCCTCGTGCACCAGACGCTGCAGACGACGCGCGATCCCAACATATTTGCCATGGGCGACTGCGCCGCTTGCCCGCGTCCGGGAGAGGCCACGCCGGTTCCTCCGCGCGCCCAGGCGGCGCACCAGCAGGCGGCGCATATGCTCAAACAGATCGAGCGGAGGATGCGCGGAGAGCCGTTGCGTCCCTACGTCTATCGCGACTTCGGCTCGCTCGTCTCGCTCGGCAAATACAGCACGGTCGGAAATCTCATGGGCTTCGTGGTCGGCCGCAGCATCCTCATCGAAGGCCTGTTCGCGCGGCTGATGTACCGCTCGCTCGAGGCGCTGCACCAGCGCGCGCTGCACGGGAGCCTGCGCACGGGACTGGCCCTCCTCACACACGCTCTGTCGCGCCGCACCGGCCCGCAGGTGAAGCTGCATTGACCTGTGTCGTCATTGCCGGGCTTGACCCGGCAATCCATCTTTTCGCGAAGAAGATGGACCCGCGGGTCAAGCCCGCGGGTGACCGGAGGAGCGAGCGCTACTGCCCTTGCGCCTTGCGGTGCAGCTCTTCGCCAATCGCCTTGTAGTCATAGGTGGGATAGAACTCGGTGCGGTAGGCGGCCCACGCGGTCTGCTCGACCGCTCGGTTCACTTCGCGCAGACGCTCGGCAGGCACGCGCAAGGTGATCACCTGGCCGATCCCCATCATCACGTACCAGCTCACCACCTCGATATTGGGAGGCGGAAAGGCCTTGTAGTAGCCGCTGTTTTGCAGCTGCGCCTGGATCTGCTCCAGCGTCTTCGACTGATCGTGCTTGAAAAAGATCGTCAACAGAAAAGTGCCGGCCGGAGGCGCGGGCGGCGCGGCCGTCTGCGCATGCGCAGTTCCGCCGGCGAGCGTCATCGCGACGAGCGCCGCTGCAATTTTGAGCGTAATGCGTTGCATTTGATGCCTCCTTTGCTAGGCGCTGTTCTCTGCCCCGGCGGAACGGCTGACACTCAAGCCCGTTTCGCTACCTTGCTGAACTTCTTGGTCACGCGATCCCGCTTGAGCTTCGAAAGATGATCGATGAACAGGACACCATTGGTATGGTCGATCTCGTGCTGCAGGCAGGTGGCAAGCAGCCCGCTGGCGGCAATCTCGTGTGATTTTCCTTCAAGATCCACGTACTTCACGTGAACCTGGGCTGGCCGCTCCACCTCGCTGTAGAACTCGGGAATCGAAAGACAGCCTTCCTCATACGTGGATTTCTCATCCGACGACCACACCACTTCCGGATTGATGTAAACCTGCGGTTTGGGAGGATCGTCTTTCTTCGCAAGATCGAGCGTGACGACGCGCTTCATGGTCCCGATCTGCACGGCGGCGAGGCCGATGCCGGGCGCATGGTACATGGTCTCGAACATGTCATCGACGAGCTTGCGGATCGCGCTGTCGATCTTGGCCACCGGCTCGGAGGGTTTGCGCAGCCGTTTGTCGGGAAGCACCAAAATCTCGCGGATGGCCATGCTGCGCGATGTAAGTAGTCGTCACAAGCCGGTCAAATGTAACATCTTTTTGCCCTCTGCACCCGACGCATCAGAGTTGTGGCCGCACCCCGGTTCGTCTTTTGTTCTAGACGCTCGAATCGCGTAGAATCCCGTCATGCTCGACGTTCACCCCGCCCTTGCCGGCGCATTGCTGCTTGGCCTTCTCGCAATGCTGC
>JBKPOZ010000217.1:0-23980 GCA_046733355.1 Pseudomonadota bacterium
TACGTTGACCGCGCGTTAACAGCGATCGTCTACGGTTGCACGCTTTTGTGCGTGCAAACGGCTGATCGGGATGGCGCTTCTGGGTCCGTTGCTGGTGGTCGCGGAGAGCCCGGCTGTCGATCTGCGCGATGCGCTCAGCGAAGCCGGCGCCTTTCCCATCGTGGAAGCGGTGTGGGGTGCGGCACCCGCTGCGGTCGCGGAGGTCCAGCCGGTCGCAATTGTCATCGCCCCCCGGCAAACAGCCCCCTCCGGCCGCAAGCTCGGAGCCCTCATCGAGTGCGTCGCACGGCGTAGCGGTCCAATCATGCCTGTAATCGTGGTGAGCGGCCCGCATACACCCGCGATACCGGACGCCTTGCCCGTTCCATCAGAGGATGCACCAGAGCGGCTCATTGCGCGGCTGCGTGCGGCCTTGCGCGTCCGCACCCTGCACGCGACCGTCATGCGCCGCGCGCGGGCCGCCGACCCCGCAAAAGGTGTGGGCGTTCCGCGCAATCTGCTTGGTCAGGCAACGGTACTTTGCATCGGGCGCGGCGGCTCGTTTCCGGCGCTTTCGGTCGCGATCGGCGAGCGGACCGGTGTGCTCGGCGTCTTCAGCGTGGAAACCGCTGCGCGTTATCTCAATGCGCGCGAGATCGACGGCATCGTGATCGGTGATGGGCTCGGGCTCCGCAATGTGGAGGCGCTTCTGACCGTGCTCGCCGAGGACGTGCGTTTCCGCGAGCTCCCGACGGGGCTACTCAACAACACGGCACTTGATGAGGATCGCCTGCCCAATCTCATCCGCGCCGAGTCGGATCCCATTCGGCTCGTCCAGAATGTGCTTCCTTATGTGCGCCTGCGCGCCTTTGAAAACCATCTCAAGCGCACGCTGCAATCCCTCGAAAGCGAAGGAACGATTGATGCGGATACGGGCCTGCTCGACTGTGATGCCTTCTGGCGGGATCTGGAGCGTGTCGTGGAGGAGGCAAGCCGCGAAGGCGGCGCGCTTTCCATTGCGCGTTTTTCATTCGAAGGCGTAACCGACCGGCGCGCCTATATCGATGCGGCGCGGCTCTTTGCGCGGCTCGTGCGCAATATCGATTTTGCCTGCCGCGAACACGACGGCTCCATCCTGGCGGCGTTCACGCAGACCGATCTGCGCAGCGCGCATGTGGTGGCGCGCCGCATCGCCAGCGTGCTGCGCCACACAATGGTATCGCCGGAACGCGACCGGCGCTCCATCAGGCCAACCATCACCCTTGCCACGCTCAAGGCGAGTGACAACCTGAGCACGTTCGCGGCTCGCGTCGGCGCCTATCCGAAAGTTGCCGCCATGCATCGGGGAGCCTAGGTTCGTCTCCAGAGCCAAATGGCTCTCGTGGGAGACGCGCATGAGCTTGCCGGTCGACATGGTTTCCGACGTGGTCTGCCCGTGGTGCTACATCGGCAAGCGCCGCCTCGAGGAGGCGATTGCGCTGCGCCCGCAGCTTGCCGTCGAGGTTCGCTTTCGCCCCTTCCTTCTCAATCCCTGGGTACCCCGCGAGGGGATGAGCCGCGAGGACTATCTGACGAGAAAATTCGGCTCGCCCGAACGCTACCGCGCCATTGCGCAGCGCGTTGCCGCGGCCGCAACCGCCGAGGGACTGCCCTATGCTCCCGAGAAGATCACGCGCCAGCCCAACACGATCGATTGTCATCGACTCATCTTATGGGCCGGTGAAGCGGGGCAAGCGGCTTGCGTGAAGCAGCGGCTGATGCAGCTTTATTTTGCGCAAGGCGCCGATCTGACCGATGCCGACGTGCTCGCAACCGCGGCTGGCGACTGCGGCCTCGACGTTGCCGCGATGCGCGCGCGGCTCGCGAGCAATCAACACGTCGAGCGTGTGGAAGAAGATGCTGCAGCGGCAAGCGCAGCAGGAATCGGCGGCGTGCCCTGCTTCATTATCGGCGGGGCGATTGCGGTCGAGGGAGCGCAGTCCGCGGAATACCTGGCGCAATCCCTGGACCAAGCAGCGCGGGAGCATCCCGGCGCGGAGCGGGTCGCCTAGATCTCAGTGCTCATTCCCGCGTAAGCGGGAATCCAAACTCGGCGAGCCCGAGCAGTTCGTCGAAATCCAGATGGCCGCCGTCGTGGGATTAGAGGCCCGTCATTCCGGGGCACCGCGAAGCGATGAGCCCGGAATCCATAACCACAAGCCTGGGATTATGGATTCCGGCTCTCGGCCTGCGGCATCGGCCGGAATGACCCTTGAGGTCACGCGGCCTTGGCGGGCGCGGCGAGCGCGACGAGATTCCTGAGAATTTCTGCCGTTCCGCGCAGGCGCTGCTCGGCAGTTTCCCACTCGGCAAAGAAAACCACTTTCATATCCGGACGCACGCGCGCGGCCCGGCCCTGCTCGTGGATGAAGGCGACAAGTCGATCCGGATTGGCAAACCGGTTTTCGCGAAACGAGAGCACCGCGCCCTTCGGCCCTGCCTCGATCTTCTCCACATTGGCATGTCGGCACAGGAGCTTGATGCCGACCACCTGCAGCAGATGCTTGACCTCCTCCGGGAGCGGTCCGAAGCGGTCGATCAGCTCCGCGCCGAAAGCCTCGACGTCGCGTTCGGCATCAACTTCGGCAAGGCGGCGATAGAGACCAAGGCGCACCGGCAGATCCGCCACGTAGTGTTCCGGGATCATCACCGGCGTACCGATGGTGATCTGCGGCGACCACCTGTCCTCGGCAGGCGCGGCGATTCCTGCCTTGAGACTTCTGACCGCCTCCTCGAGCATCTGCTGATAAAGCTCGAATCCCACTTCCTTGATGTGGCCGGACTGCTCCTCACCCAGAAGATTGCCGGCGCCGCGGATGTCGAGATCGTGCGAAGCGAGCTGGAAGCCCGCGCCCAGAGTATCGAGCGACTGCAGCACTTGCAGGCGCCGTTCCGCCGTCGCGGTGATCTTGCGGTCGGCCGGCAGGGTGAACAGCGAATAGGCGCGCTTCTTGGAACGGCCCACCCGTCCGCGCAGCTGATAAAGCTGCGAGAGACCGAAGCGGTCGGCGCGGTGCACGATCAAGGTGTTTGCATTGGGAATGTCCAGGCCGGACTCGATGATCGTCGTGGACAGCAGCACGTCATATTTGCCGTCGTAGAAGGCCGACATGATATCGTCGAGGGTGCCCGAGGCCATCTGCCCGTGTGCGACCGCCACGCGCAGCTCAGGCATGTTTTTATCCAGAAACTCCTTCGCGCGCGGCAAATCGTCGATGCGCGGACACACATAAAAGGCCTGTCCGCCGCGATAGCGCTCGCGCAGCAAAGCTTCGCGCACGATGACCGCATCGAATGGCGCGACGAATGTGCGCACCGCAAGACGATCAATGGGCGGCGAAGCAATAATCGAGAGATCGCGCACGCCGGACAATGCAAGCTGCAGCGTGCGCGGAATGGGCGTTGCGGTGAGCGTGAGCACGTGCACTTCGGCACGCAACTGCTTGAGCCTCTCCTTGTGCGCGACGCCGAAATGCTGCTCCTCGTCGATGACGAGAAGGCCAAGATCCCTGAACTTGATGGACTTGCCGAGCAGCGCATGGGTGCCGATGGCGATATCGATGCTCCCCTCGGTCACGCCTTTCTTGACGCTGGAGAGCTCCTTGCCGGAGACAAGCCGCGAAGCCTGTCCGATCTTTACCGGCAAGCCGCGAAAGCGGGCGCTGAAGGTGCTCGTATGCTGCCGCGCAAGCAGCGTGGTCGGTACTACGACCGCCACCTGGCGCCCGCTCATTGCGGTGATAAACGCCGCGCGCAGGGCCACTTCGGTTTTCCCGAAACCCACGTCTCCGCAAATCAGCCGGTCCATCGGGCGCCCCGAGGCGAGTTCCTGGAGCACGACATCGATTGCGGCCTGCTGGTCGTCGGTTTCTTCATAGGGAAAGCCGGCACAGAACTCGTCATAGGGGCCGGGCTCCGCGGTCAATCGCGGGGCTTCGCGCAACTGGCGTCCGGCGGCAATCTTGATGAGCTCATTTGCGATCTCGCGGACGCGATTCTTCAGCCGCGCCTTGCGCGCCTGCCAGGCGCCGCCGCCCAGCCGATCGAGCTCGACACCGGTTTCCTCCGAGCCGTAGCGGGAAAGCAACTCGATGTTTTCCACCGGCAGAAACAGCTTGTCGCCGCCCGCATAGTGCAGCTCGAGGCAGTCGTGCGGCGCTCCCGCCGCTTCGATGGCGCGCAGCTGAACAAAGCGGCCGATCCCATGATCGACATGGACGACGATGTCGCCGGCGGAAAGGCTGGTAGCCTCGGTGATGAAATTCTCGGCGCGGCGAGCGCTCCGCCGCGGGCGCACCAGCCGGTCGCCCAGAATATCCTGCTCGCTGATGAGCGCGGTCTCCACTGCCTCGAAGCCGCTCTCGAGCCCGAGCACCGCGAGCGCCACCTGCGTCTTCGGAAGACGCAAAGCCTCCTGCCACGAGCCGACCTGCGACAGATTTGCAAGTCCGTGCTCGGCAAGGACATGGCCCATGCGCTCGCGCGCGCCTTCGCTCCACAGCGCGATCGCCACGCGCTTGCCGCTTTCCTGCAGGGAAAATACGTGCTTGCTCACCGCCGCAAACACGTTGCGGCCCGGCTCGGCGCGTTCGGCTGCGAAATTGCGGCCCTGCCGGGTGCCCGCGTCGACTGTCGTACCCTGCCCCTCCGGCACCGCGAAGGGCGTCATGCGCGCAAGTGGCGCATGCTCGATCCGCTCTCGCCACTCGCTCTCTTCCAGATAAAGACCACTTGGTGGCAGCGGCTTGTAGGGCGGGCCTCCTCCGCTTTGACCAAGCGCGTGCTGGCGCGCTTCGTAATAATCCGCGATCTGAACGACGCGCTCGTGCGCCGCCTCTTCCACCTGCGGCTCGAGCACGACCCGGCAACCCGGCACATAATCAAACAACGTGTGCATATGCTCGTGAAAGAGCGGCAGCCAATGCTCCATCCCCGGATGCCGACGTCCCTCGCTGATCGCGGCATAGAGCAAATCGTTGGGTGCCGGTGCGCCGAACGCTTGCACATAACCAAGCCGGAAGCGCTTGATGGTCTCGCTGGTCAGCTGCATTTCCGCAGCAGGAACAAGGTCGAGGCGCCGTCGATCGCCGCTCGTGCGCTGCGTCTCCGCATCGAAGCTGCGAATGCTCTCGAGCGTCTCGCCAAAAAAATCGAGCCGGACCGGCTGCTCCGTTCCCGGCGCGTGGAGATCGACGATGCCGCCGCGCACTGCATATTCCCCCGGCTCGCGCACGGTCGTGGTGCGGAGAAAGCCGTTGAGCTCGAGTCGCGCAATCAGCTCGTTCATGGGGAGGACGTTGCCCGGAGCGATGGAAAGCAATTGCGCGGCGACAAAATCCCGATGCGGCATCCGCTGCAGCATGGCGCTGACACTGGTGAGGATCATCGCGGGGGGCGCGCCTTGTCGCACCAGTCGCGACAGCGCCGTCATTCTTTGCGCAACAAAGCCGGTATGCGGAGAGACCCGGTCGTAGGGCAGACAATCCCAGGCCGGAAATTCCACCACTTCCAGTTCCGGCGCGAAGAAAGCCATCGCCCGTGCAAGCGCCGCCATGCGCGCCCCATCACGGCAGATGACGAGCACAGCTGCAGGCTGACCCTGCGCGCGCGCTGCCGACGTTCGCACCAGATCCGCAACGATGAGGGCTTGCGCGCCGTCGGCGACGCTCGCGAGGGTGAGCGGTTGCCCTGGAATAAGGAGGTTCGCGGGGTTTTGGGCGCCGTTCATACTTTAGCGCCGCTGCTCCGCCCGCTGTGAAATGCGCGAAGGCGGCGCCACAAGGGAGAGTCGTAGTCGGGATGCACCGGCGCGTGTCCCATCACCCAGGCGAGCAAATCGCAATCGGGGACCTCCATGAGATGCTCGAGCTCGTCCAGTTCTTCCGGAGACAAGTGCGCCATCTGATCGTCCGCAAAGCGTCCGAGGATCAGGTCGAGCTCACGCATGCCGCGATGCCAGGCGCGGAACAGCAGCTTGCGACGGCGGACTTCCAGTCCGGCTGGCCCATGTTCTCCGTCCATTGCTCTTCCTTTCGGCGACAGGCGAAACGCCAAAAGCCCGGACGAGCCGGGCCAGGGTCATATAACGACGCACATAGCCCTTGTCAGCGGCACGTGTACCCTCGATTGAGCGCAGCGAAATCCGGGGATCCCGGATATCGCTTCGCTCCATCCGGGCTACGAACGGGTGGACACTGTAAAGTCGAAGCATGCGGCCATCCCTGCTCAATCCGCTGTTCGCGTCCCTGACCGCGCTGCCCGGAGTAGGTGGCAAGGTTGAAAAACTCTATGGGCGCCTCCTCGATCGGCCTGAAGGCGGTCGCGTCATCGATCTTCTTTTCCATATGCCTGCCGGGGTCATCGACCGCCGCTTGCAGCCGAAGCTGCGCGACGTCGTGTTCGACAGTGTGGTGACGGTTGCGGTGACAGTCGACCGCCACCGGCCCCCTCCCCCACAGCGGCCGCGCGTGCCCTATCAGGTCTACACCCACGACGAGACAGGAGATCTCATTCTCACGTTCTTCAACGCGCGACGCGAATATCTGCAAAAGCTGCTGCCGGTGGGCCACCGCCGCTACGTGTCTGGAACGGTCTCGCTCTATGACGGCATGATGCAGATGGTGCATCCCGATCGCATCGTCGCCGAGCAGGATTATGCCGAGCTGCCGCTCGTCGAGCCGAGCTATCCGCTCACAGAGGGGCTCACCCTCAATCAGGTGAGCAAGACTATGCGCATCGCGCTCTCGCGCTTGCCGCAAATTCCCGAATGGCAGGAAGCGAGCTGGGTTGCGCGCGAGCGCTTTCCCACGTTTGCCGAGGCGCTTGCGCTCATTCACCGCCCGGCGCAGCCCGCCGACGTGCTGCCGGAGAGCCACGCCTGGTCCCGGCTCGCCTACGATGAGCTCCTCGCGGGCCAGCTTGCGCTCGCTCTGGTGCGCGCCCATGTGCGACGGCCACTCGGGCGCAAGACACAGGGCACCGGCGAGCTGCGCAAGAAAATCATCGCCGCGCTCCCCTACGCGCTCACCGCATCGCAGTTTCGCGCACTGACAGAGATCGTCGCGGATCTCGCAAAGCCTGAGCGCATGCTGCGCCTCCTGCAGGGCGATGTGGGATCGGGCAAAACTGTCGTCGCGCTCTTGGCCGCAGCGACTGCGGTCGAGGGCGGCAGACAGGCCGCCCTGATGGCCCCCACAGAGATTTTAGCGCGCCAGCATTACAACACCATTGCGCCGCTCGCTGCGGCTGCAGGCATGAACGTCGCAATTCTCACCGGCCGGGAGCGAGGCCGTGAGCGTAGCGACATGCTGGCCAGGTTGGCGCTCGGTGAAGTGCATATGCTGATCGGCACGCATGCGCTGTTTCAGCACGACGTCGAGTTCCGCGATCTCGCGCTGGCCGTGGTTGATGAGCAGCACCGGTTCGGCGTGCACCAGCGCCTCGCACTGACCAAGAAAGGCGAGGCCGTCGACATGCTGGTGATGACCGCAACGCCAATCCCGCGCACGCTCGTGCTCACCTATTTCGGCGACATGGACGTATCAGAGCTGCGCGAAAAACCGGCCGGCCGGCAGCCCGTGGATACGCGGACCGTTCCCCTCGCGCGTTTGAAAGAGGTGATCGAGGCGGTGGGCCGCGCGCTGGCTGCGGGCCGGCGGGTGTATTGGGTATGCCCGCTGGTCGAGGAATCGGAGACTGTGGACCTTGCCGCCGCGGAGGAGCGGTTCGCCGGACTGAAAGGACGTTTTGGCGCCATGGTGGATCTCGTGCACGGGCGCATGAAAGGTGCCGAGAAGGATGAGGCGATGGCGCGGTTCGTCGCTGGTCAGAGCCGGCTATTGGTCGCCACCACCGTGATCGAGGTCGGCGTCGATGTGCCTGAGGCGACGGTCATGGTCATCGAGCACGCCGAACGCTTCGGCCTGGCGCAGCTGCATCAGTTGCGCGGACGCATCGGACGCAGCACGGGCCGGTCCACCTGCGTGCTGCTCTACAAGCCTCCCCTGGGACAGAGCGCGAAGGCCCGCCTCGACATCATGCGCAAGACGGAAGACGGATTTCGCATTGCCGAGGAGGATCTCAAGCTGCGCGGCGAGGGTGACGTGCTGGGCACGCGTCAGTCGGGCATGCCCGGCTTTCGGCTTGCACGCATCGAGACGCACGCCAAGTTCATTGGGCCGGCGCGCGACGATGCGAGACTGATCCTCGAGCGCGACCCGGCGCTTGCATCATCTCGCGGGCAGGCCTTGCGTTTTGTTTTGTATTTGTTCGAGCGCGACGAAGCGATCAGGCTCATCCGCGCCGGATAATTAGAGACGAGCTCAGTTGGTGTTCCCTCTCCCAGCCTAAGTCGGACATATCCGACTTAGGCTGGTTTTTAAGTGCCGAACTCGGGCAAAACCCGAGTTCGGTGGGAGAGGGTTAGGGTGAGGGGTTAAAGCTCCGGCAATATTGTCCCCCCTCACCCCAACCCTCTCCCCGCGGGGAGAGGGAGCGCGCCTGAGTCTGCCGCTGCGATCTCGTCTATTTCGCGTGGGCGCGCGGGCGCGGCGCGGACTGGGCAAGCCGCGCCGTCTCGGCCAGCGCCGAAAGTTTCGCGGGGTCGCTGCCGGGCTGCGCCATGCCCGCCGACATTACCAGCGTCATGGCAGCTTCCACCGAAATGTCGAGCTCAATCACGTCCCGGCGCGGCACATAGAAGAAGAAGCCGGTGGTCGGATTGGGCGTGCATGGCATGAACGCCGCAACGTGCTCCGTGTCGGGAAGGCGCGCGGCGATGTCGGTGCTCGCCGGGTTCGACAAGAACACCAGGGACCACATGCCCGGAGAGGGGAATTCCACCAGGCCAACTCTGCGGAAGCTTGCCCCGGTCTTTGTGAACAGGGTCTCGAAGATCTGCTTCAGACTTTTGTAGAGCGGCCGCACCACTGGCATGCGGCTGAGAATCTTTTCGCTCGTTTCGACGAGCTTGCGCCCGACAAAGTTCGCTGTGAGAAAGCCGAGCAGGGTCAAGGCGACAAGCGCAACGATCAGGCCGGTGCCCGGCACTTTTATGGGAAGATAGGTTTCCGGCCGGTAGGCGACAGGAATGAAGGGGCGCACCAGACCGTCTACCCAGTTGATGAACCACCAGGTCAGACTCACGGTGATGTAGAGAGGACCGACAAGCACAAGGCCGGTGAGGAAATAATTGCGCAGCCGGCTGATCAGCCCGTGATGAAACGGCTTGGTCGATTCCGGCAGACCGGCGGGAGCCGTGCTCGGCTGCAACGTCGCTGGGCTATGCTGAAAGTCGCTCATGGATATTTTGGTGTAGAACTCGGTGTGTGCGCTCCCTCTCCCCCATCTGGGGAGAGGGACGGGGTGAGGGGGTTACCGTCAGGAATTTTAACCCCTCACCCTAACCCTCTCCCTATAGGAGAGGGAACGCTGCCGAGTCTGCCGGCAGGCTAGGTTCCGCTCACTCCACGGTCACCGATTTGGCCAGATTGCGCGGCTGGTCAACGTCGGTGCCCATCTCGACCGCCGTATGGTACGCGATGAGCTGCACGGCAATCGCATAGACCAGCGGCGTTATCGCGGCGGGCATAGCCGGCAGGGTGATGGCTGACAATGGCTCGGGCTCGGCGGCTTTGGCGCCCTCTGGGTCGGTGATGAGAATGATGCGCCCGCGTCGCGCCGCCACCTCCTGCAGGTTCGAGAGCGTCTTTTCGAACACCCGGTCATAGGGCGCAATGACGATGACCGGCATCTTTTCGTCGATCAGGGCAATGGGCCCATGCTTGAGCTCGCCCGCCGCGTAGCCCTCCGCATGAATATAGGAAATTTCCTTCAGCTTAAGCGCGCCCTCGAGCGCCACCGGAAAGCTCGTGCCGCGGCCGAGATAAAGAACGTTCTGGCTGCCCGCAAGCGTGCGTGCAAGCTGCTGCACATGGGCTTCGAGCGCGAGCGCTTCGCTCATCAACCGCGGCACCTGGATAAGCGAGCGCACGAGCTTGCGCTCGTCCTCCTCGGACAACACGCCGCGCGCGCGACCCGCTGCGATCGCGAGGCAAGCAAGAACGGCGAGCTGGCAGGTAAAGGCCTTGCTGGACGCCACCCCGATCTCGGGGCCCGCCAGCGTGGGCATCACCACATCGCTCTCGCGCGCAATCGCCGAACCCGGGACATTGACGATGGCGAGCACATGCTGCCGGTGCTCTCTCGCATAGCGAAGAGTGGCGAGCGTGTCAGCGGTTTCGCCGGATTGCGAGACGAAGATGGCGAGCCCGCCCGACTGCAGCGGAGCTTCGCGATAGCGGAACTCTGAGGCAACATCGATATCGACAGGCAGACGCGCGAGGCGCTCGAACCAGTACCGCGCCACCAATCCCGCAAAATAAGAAGTGCCGCATGCCGAGATGGAGACGCGCGCAAGATCGCGCCATTCGAAAGGAAGTTTGGCGCGCAAATACACGCGTTCGGCAGTCATGTCGAGGTAACGGGCCAGCGTGTGCTGCACGACCTCGGGCTGCTCGTGGATCTCCTTCGCCATGAAATGGCGATAGCTGCCCTTGTCGACGCGAAAGGCAGGCGTGTTCGACTTGAGAACCGTGCGCTCGACCTTGTGTCCCTCGGCATCGAAGAACGAAACGTCCTCGCGCGTGAGCACGACGCAATCGCCCTCTTCAAGGTAGGAGATCGCATCGGTGAATGGCGCGAGCGCAATAGCGTCGGAGCCGAGAAACATCTCGCCCTCGCCGTGTCCAATCGCGAGCGGCGAGCCTTTGCGCGCTCCGATCAGCAGGTTGTCCTCGCCGCGAAACAGAAATGCGAGCGCGAAGGCGCCGCGCAGGCGCGGCAGCGCGGCGCGCACCGCATCGAGCGGCACGCGTCCCTTGTCCATCTCGCGCGATACCAGGTGGGCCACCACTTCGGTATCCGTTTCGGAGCGAAATTCTGCGCCATCCTTTTCCAGCTCCCGGCGCAGATCGCGAAAGTTTTCGATTATCCCGTTGTGCACCACCGCGAGCCGATCGGTGGCATGCGGATGGGCGTTGTGCTCCGTGGGTTTTCCGTGCGTTGCCCAGCGGGTGTGACCGATGCCGATAGTCCCGCGCAGCGGCTCGGTCGTAAGTCTCGCTTCCAGGTTGCGAAGCTTCCCCTGCGCGCGCAGGCGCGTGAGTTGCCCATTCTCGAGCGTGGCAATGCCGGCCGAGTCATAGCCGCGGTATTCCAGCAATTTGAGCGCGCTGACGAGGGAGCCCGCGACCGGTTCGCGCCCGAGAATGCCAACAATTCCACACATGCACGCTTCGCCCTGAGTTAGCTTGCACGCCTCTATTCGCATAGAAGCGGAAAACGAAATCAAAATAGCTAACAACTTGTGACAATTAAGGCTAACGGCTGACGCCAGGCCTTTGGATCTAACCGTCTTTTTTCCTTGTGCGTGAGCGCCTGAGCGCGCGCAGCCGCTGCGCCCAGCCTTCCTTTACGGTCTGACTGCCGCGCGCGAGGGCAAGGGCATCTGCCGGCACGTCACGGGTGATCACGGATCCCGAGCCGATATAGGCCCGATCGCCGATCTTGACCGGCGCCACCAAGGCCGAATTGGACCCGATAAAGGCCTCGCTGCCGATCTCGGTGCGATGCTTGGCAAAGCCGTCGTAATTGCAGGTGATGGTCCCGGCGCCCACATTCGCGCCCGCGCCCACCCGCGCATCGCCGATATACGAGAGATGATTGGCCTTGGCGCCCGCCTCCATCACCGCCTCCTTCACCTCCACAAAGTTGCCGATGTGGACGTTCTCTTCCAACCGCGCTCCCGGACGCAGGCGCGCATAGGGACCGACCGAAGCGCCTTTGCCGATCGTGGCGTGATCGATGTGGGAGAACGAGCGGATCACCGCATTGTCCTCGACCGTCACCCCGGGACCAAACACGACGAAAGGCTCGATCACCACATCACGGCCCAGCTTCGTGTCCGCTGCGAGAAAAACCGTTTCCGGCGCCACCAGCGTTACACCGGCTTCCAGCGCTGCTGTGCGCAGCCGCTGCTGCAGCGCAGCTTCTGTTTCTGCAAGTTGCACTTTCGTATTCACCCCGCGCACCTCGTCCTCTTCCGCATTGACCACGACAACCTTGCCGCCTCTTGCGCGCACAAGGCGGACCGCGTCGGTCAGATAAAATTCTGATTTTCGGTTCTCGCAGTCGATCGCATCCAGAACCGCAAGCGCCTGTGCGCCCGCAAACGCCATTATCCCGCCATTGCACAAATCGATCTGCCGTTCGGACGCGTTGGCGTCGAGCTCCTCGCGAATGGCAATCAGCTGGCCATCCTGCAGAATGAGCCGGCCGTAGCCGCTCGGATGTTTCGCGCGGAACGCAAGCACGGCGAGCGAGGCTCCCTCCGCCAGCGCCTCCCGCATCCTCCGCAACGTGTCCGGCCGAAGGAGCGGCGTGTCGGCGAATACAATGAGTACGTCGTCTGCTCCCCCTGCCAGGGCGCGGCGGGCGGCGAGCACCGCATGCGCAGTCCCCCGGCGTTGCTCCTGGACGAAGATTTCCGCATCGGAAACCACGCGCTTGGTTTCGAGCACCACTTGTTCAGCTGCAGGCCCGACTACAACTGCCACGGCATCGCCGCCCGCCAGGCGCACCGTCGAAAGGGTGTGCGCCAGCATGGAGCGGCCTGCAACCGGGTGCAGCACCTTCTGCCGCTCCGATCGCATCCGGGTCCCCTCGCCGGCGGCGAGCACGATTGCAAGACAGGTACGGTCAGGCCTCATCGCGCTTTCCGGACATATTGCGTCCTAACCTCCTGATATTATGGCTGCCTGATTCGCCGGCATCGGGGAAATATGGCGGCCAACGCACCCTCTATCAGTCTCGACGACACCGAGCCATTCACCATGGGCTCGCTTTGGCGGCTCGCTTCATGGGGCTCGGTCGCGGGCCTGGTATTGGCCATCGCAGTCGCCACTGCGTTTTCCGAAAGCGGTTCGCGGCGATTGACCCTGGCGCTCGGTTCCGATCCGCCGATCAAGGGCGCGAGAGCACTCTCCCGGCAGATGCCTCGTGCAGCGGAGGCCAATGCCGCCCTCACAGATACCGTGCGCCTGCTCGCGGCCGAACGCGATCACCTGGCAGCCCGCGTCGATAAGCTCGAAAGACAATTTGACGACCTGACGGGTCGATTGCAGTGAGCCAACGGGCGGTGCAGAGCGGCTCCTCATCATCCCGCAGTGATAGCACTGCGCAAAGCGCACCCGACGCCGTCCAGGGCGGCCCTGCGCGTATAATCGAAACGCCCGTGGTAGCCGAATCGAGCGTGCCTGCATCGAGCGCAACTGAGCTGCCCAAAGGCGAGTACGGCGCCGACATCGTAAGCGCGATGAGCTTCGAGGGCCTGCGCACCCTTTGGAGCTCGACCAAGGCTGGCAATTCGGATGTGTTCGAAAACCTTTACCCGCTCGTCTCCGTGCAGGAGAACAGCCGCACCAGAGCGCCACAGCTGCGGCTGATCGTAGGGCCTTTTGCCGGAAGGAGCCGGTCGTTTCTGCGCAGTCCTCGCGGCCTAGCGTGTTGCCTGCCAGCCCACCGCGTTTGACGGCCAGCGCCTGGCCGATGCGGACAGGCCGACGGAGCGCAAACCCGCGGCTCCCCGCGCCAGCCCGAGGCCTGCACCCTCACCCCAGCAGCGGCTGTTCGGACTGTTTTAGGCCGAAAGCCTAACAGGAATTCCGTCGTCCTGAGGTGCGAGCGAGCACAGCGAGCGAGCCTCGAAGGACGCACGGCCCGATCACGGGCCGCATGCTTCGAGGCTCGGCGCGTTGCGCCGAGCACCTCAGCATGACGGCTCATGGTAAGTCTGTGTGAGGATGGGTTTCTCCCGGCGGCAGATCCTCTGGATCGTTTGCATCGCATGCGCGTCTTTCGCTGCAGCGGTGTGCATTCGCTATGTCATCGTGGAAAATCCGAAAATAGCCGAGCTGTGCGAGGGATGGGCACGCGGTTGGGGCTGCGCGTCGCGCAGAGCTTTCATCTCCGCATTTCAGTATCTGCTCTTCGGCTGGATTGCCGTTCTCGCAGCGGCGCTCAATCTTTTCCGCCCTTCAATGCCGATGCTGAGTATCACCGTTGCGACAACAAGCTGGGCTCTCGTTTTGTACAATGCCGGGCTTGCCGCGTTGGCGACGGCTCTGTTGCTGCTCAGTCTCGCGCGCCTTCCGCAAGACACAGCGTCCATGCCAGGGCAATGAGTCCTGCCGCAAACCAGCACGCCTGCCAATTGGCAAAGGTCTCGGCGATCACGATGCAAACGGCCGAGAGGATTAGCGTAATGGCGAAAGCAAGCTCCGCCGGAGGCGGGCGCGGGCGCAGCTTCCAGTTCACCAGCAGCAGGAACGGAACGGCTGCAGCGGTGAGCGGCGTATAAGGAAAGTCGCGGTAGCGACCGTCGAACACGAGCGCGACGGCAGCCTGTGTCGCGATCACCACGAGCGCGAGCCGCAAAGCTCCCAGTGACCACACAAGGACACCCAGCCGCCTGGGCCTGGGTCCGATAATTTCCGCCAAAACGGGCACGCTCTTTCCATCCGCGAGGGCACGGGCACCCAGCACCGGCACAACGAGAGCGAGCATGCTCCAACTCCCGGTGCGCAGCGCATCGGCAAAGGTGAAGGTCTCGAGCGCGGCGTTCTCGATGGTCCAGCCGGCCAGCCCTGCGGAAATCAGGGCGATGATCCCCGCACGCAGCCACACGCTCCGCAGCTGCAGCTTGTCGCGTGAACGCCGCAGGGCCGCGAGAAGAACAAGCGCGGCCATGCTGATCCCGCCCGCAGCCTGCCAGGGCCAGTAGGGGTGATCGGACACGGCCCCGCCCCAGGTGAATTTCGGCAGACGCGTGACCGCATCATAGAGACCCCAATATCCGCCCACGCTGCCTTCGAGCTGCTGCTTCCACCACTGGTCGTAGGCCTCTATGAGGTTGACCCGGTAATTCTCCTGCTTGGCGAGCGCGAGCACTTCGTGCATGGCGCGCGCCTGGTTTGCGGGCGAGGGCAAGGCGCCCTCGCGCATGCGGCCGGCGCTGGGCCAGCCGAACTCGCCGATGAAAATTTCCTTGCCCGGAAAGAACGGCGCGACCTGTTTGCGGATCGCGTCGACATGTTGCGCCGCCTGCCGCGCCGGAATGGGTACATCCTCCCAGTAGGGCAGAATGTGAACGGTGACGAAATCGACCTCGCTCGCGAGCTCGCGATGGTGCACCCAGAATTCCCACACATCCGCATAAGTGACCGGCACCGCGACCTGTGCCTTCACTTCGCGAATGGTCCGCGCAAGCTCGCGCGCCGACATGTCTCTGCGCAGCAGCACCTCGTTGCCGACGATCAGGGCCGCGATCGTTTCCGGATATTGCTGGGCCAGCCGAATGGCGGTGGCGAGCTCCCGCGCGTTGCGCTCCGGTAGCGGAGAGAGCCACATGCCTTGCATGACCTTCATGCCGCGGTTTTTGGCGATTGCGGCAATGCGGTCGAGGCCGTGGTCCAGCGAATAGGTGCGCACGCAATCGGTGATTGCGCTCAGTTGCGCGAGATCGGCCTCGATCGCCCGCGCATCGACGGGCCGGTCGGGGACGAAGGGATTCTCATGTGTTCGAAATGGCGCATAAGAGACGCAGTGCACCTTTTCTCCCGGGCCGAAAGGAGGAGCAGGCATCTGCTGTTCCGCGCCAAGCCACGCCCAGGCCGCGGCGATCAGGCTTCCGGTCAGAACAAGGAGCCAAAACGGCGCGAGTGCCGCCACACGTTCGCTCGCACCGCTCATTCCTCTTTTTTCGCTCGGCTTGTTCTCATCGGCGCAGTAAAATCCTCCACCTCTGCCGTAATACTGACCGAATCCCGACGCCTATCTCCAAGGTAACGGCCCGAAATCGGTCGTGCCAGAAGGCCAAGAGCAACATGCGTTCCACCGGTATGCGTGCCCTCGTCGCAAGCCTTGCGGCGGCGGCTTTTTTATTTGTGTCCTGCGAGGCCTTTGCACAGGGCGCCGAGCAGAAACCACCGGACAAGCCGCAGAGCGGCGAAGCCAAGGAGCCGCCGAAGAAGCTCGACGAATTCGCGGAAGCCGAAAAGGTGTTGCCGGGGCCTGCGGGAAATCCGGAGTGCCTGTGGCTCGGCCGCCGCGTGGTGAGCCTCCTCTGGCGCGACGATCTCGATACTGCATTCCGCCACCTCGACCTCTACGATCGGTTTGGCTGTCCGGGCGGACATATCCAGGCAACGTTCCGCTGCCTCGTGCGGCAAGGCAACTTCGATCCGAAAGCGACCGATACGCTGAACTCGCGGGTACACGCCTGCTGGCTCAATCCGACCGGCGCGATGCAGGGCAGTGCCGCCGTTCCGAGCGGCACCAGCAACCGCTGATCGGCGCGCAAGCTGTACGAATATTCAGTCCAAGCTGTACGGACATTCAGAATCGCTGCCGCGCGCGTCTGCGCGGAACGCTTTATTAGTTGCGGAATTGATTTTCCTTGAAAGGGCCACGACGAGTGGCTACTTGCAAACGCGTTGACAGCTAAGTACGTTGGCAGCGGCCTTAGTTGGCTTAGGTGACCTGGGGGACGGGTTCGGTCCCTGCTTTCTGCCCGGCGTGGTCAGGCTTCCATGCGTACCGTCGCTCTTGTGGTGGCGCTCGCTCTCTCCGTGCATGCCGGCCTTTGGACAGCGCTCCAGCGTCAACAGCCCGCACCCAATATCGAAAACCCGCTCCCGAGCATTTCCTATTCCCCCTACAGGCGTTCGCTCGACGAGCGACCGACCGAGGAGCAGATCCGCGCCGACCTGAAGATCCTCAGCCCGTACACCAACTCCATCCGCACCTACAGCTCCACCGGCGGCAACGAGCTCATACCGGCCATTGCCGCCGAGCTCGGCCTCAAGGTGACGCTGGGCATCTGGATCGACAAAAACGCCGCGCGCAACGAGCGGGAGATCGCGGCTGCGATTGCGCTGGCAAAGCGCTACAGCAACATCAATGCGATCGTGGTCGGCAACGAGACGATCTTCCGCGGGGAGAAGACGATCGACGAGCTCGTTGCGCTCATTCAACGCGTGAAGCGGCACGTCTCGGTGCCGGTCACTACCGGTGAGATCTGGTCCGTCTGGCTTGAACATTGCCGCCCCGACAACCCCAAGTACTGTCCCGAGCTGGCCTCCCAGGTCGATTTCATTGCCGCGCATATCCTTCCCTACTGGGAGGGCATCACCGCGCAGCAGGCGGTCAATTATACGCTCGAGTTTTACGAGAAGCTGCGGCGCGCGCATCCGGGCAAGCGCATTGTCATCGCCGAGTTCGGTTGGCCGAGCGCCGGCTACAATTACCACAACGCCGAGCCTGGTCGTATCGAGCAGGCCGCGGTGCTGCGCGACTTCATCTCCCGGGCGGAGGCTTACGGCATCGATTACAACATCATCGAGGCCTTCGATCAGCCCTGGAAGAGCAACGAGGGCAGCGTGGGCATGTACTGGGGCCTGTTCGATGCCTCGCGTCACGCAAAGCTCGGCTGGCTAGGACCCATTTACGATGCCGATTACCGCAAGATCGCGGGCCTCGCGCTCCTGGTGTCGCTCCTGCTCTGTCTGCCCATGTTCAGGCGCGCAAGCGTCGGGGCGGGCGAAGCGGTCATGCTTGCAACGGGCGCCAATGTCGCGGGCGCCTGGATCGCAACGGTATTTGCGTTCTGGCAGACCCATTATTTCGTCATTGGCGCAGCGATTGCACTTGCATTCGGCTTGGCCCTGCTCGTTCCGCTGGTCGCGATCGCACTTGCACGCATCGAGGAGATTGCTGCCGTCGCGTTTGGGCGCGGGCCGCGCCGTTTGCTGCCGCCTTCGCTCGCCGGCGCAGCGGGCTTTGCTCCGAAAGTGTCGGTGCATATCCCGGCCTGTCGCGAGCCGCCCGAGATGCTCAAGGCCACGCTTGACGCCGTCGCCGCGCTCGACTACGCGAATTTCGAATGCGTGGTGGTGATCAACAACACGCCCGATCCGGCATTCTGGCGGCCGATCGAGGACCACTGCCGCCTGCTCGGCGACCGTTTCAAGTTCGTGCACGACGACAATGTCAGCGGCTTCAAGGCCGGAGCGCTGCGGCTCGCGCTTGCGCACACCGCGCCTGAGGCGGAGATTATCGGCATCATCGACGCCGACTATGTCGTCCAGCGCGACTGGCTCAAACACCTCGTGCCCGCGTTCACCGATGCGAAGGTCGGCATGGTGCAGGCGCCCCAGGATCATCGCGACGGCGCCCGCAGCGTGATGCATCACGCCATGAACGGCGAATATGCCGGGTTCTTCGATATCGGCATGGTCCAGCGCAACGAGGCCAACGCCATCATCATTCATGGCACAATGTGCCTGATGCGCCGCAGCGCGCTTGCCGCAGTCGGCAACTGGTCGAGCGATACGATCGTCGAGGACTGCGACCTCGGCCTCATGGTGCTCGAGCAAGGCTGGGACATCCATTACACGAACTGCCGCTACGGCCATGGGCTGTTGCCCGACACGTTCGCGGCTTACAAAAAACAGCGCCATCGCTGGGCTTACGGCGGGCTGCAGATCATCAAGAAGCACTGGCGTTTCCTGCGGCCGGGCGCGGACGGACTCACGCGCGCGCAAAAGCGCGAGTTCGCCTTTGGCTGGCTGAACTGGCTCGGCGCCGAGGCGCTCGGCGTGATGATGGCGGTACTGAACATCGCGTGGGTCCCCGTTATCGTGTTTTTGGGCATCGCCATTCCCGACAAGATACTCACGGTGCCCATTCTTGCAGCCTTTACCGTCACGCTCGTGCATTTCCTTGCCTGCTACCGGCTGCGCGTCGGCATTCGTCCGGCGCAGCGCATCGGCGCGGTGATCGCCGCCATGTCCGTGCAGTGGACGGTCGCGCGCGCGGTTGCGTGCGGCATCTGGAAGGAGGGGCTGCCGTTCCTGCGCACCGAGAAGGGCGGCGCTGGACGCAAGAGCGGCGGTTTCCCGGCCGCCGCGGAAGCTATCCTGGCGCTGCTGCTCCTGAGCGGCGCCGCGCTCGCGCTCTACACGAACTACACCGAGGTCGTGGAGGTCAACGTCTTCGCCCTCGTGCTCGCGGTACAGAGCTTGCCGTTCCTCGCCGCGGTAAGCATCGCCGCGCTCGAAGGCTCGCGCTTCAACGAGTTCGCGTGGTGGCGCAGGCTCAGGCTGCGCCTCGCCGCGCTACACCGCTCCGCCGCTTTGCGCAAGCCAGTTGCTGAACAGCCCTCACCGGCTACGCCGGCTTAACCCATAACGGTCGTAGGGTGGGCTAAGGCGCGGTTCGCTTTCCTATACGCGTGGGCAAAATCGTCACGCGCCGAGCCCACCGTCACGAGCACGTCAGACGATTTTGCCCACCCTACGGCGCGTACGCCGGCTGCAGGGCGCGCTCGACGAGCCGCACCCAATACGACGTGCCGATGGGGATCACCTCGTCGTTGAAGTCGTAGCGCGGGTGATGCAGGCCCGCGCTCTCGCCGTTGCCGACGAAGATCATGGCGCCGGGACGCGCTTCCAGCATGTAGGAGAAATCCTCCGCTCCCATGACCGGCGGGGTACGATCATTGACGCGGTCCGGCCCGGCGATCTCCCCTGCCACCGAAGTTGCAAACGCAGTCTGCTGCTCGTGGTTGCGCGTGACCGGATAATCGCGCCGGTAGGTAAGCTTTGCGGTGGCCCCATAGGCCTGCGCGGTCGCCGTCACCATCTGCTGCAGCCGGGATTCCAGAAGATCGCGCATCTTGGGCGTGAGGCTGCGCGCGGTGCCGCGCAGGATTGCCGTCTGCGGAATGACGTTGTCGGTCGTGCCCGCCTGAAAAACAGTGATCGTGATCACCGCCGCATCCAGCGGATCGGCGTTACGCGCCACAATGGACTGGATGTTGTTGATGATCTGCGCGCCGACGAGCACCGTGTCGATGCCGAGATGCGGCCGCGCCGCATGCGCGCCGCAGCCTTCGATCTCGATCAGGATGCGATCGGCTGCCGCCATCAGCGGCCCCGCCCGCAGCGCAAATTCACCGACGGCAAGGCCGGGAAAATTGTGCATGCCGTAGACTTCTTCAACGTTGAAGCGCTCCATCAGGCCGTCCTGCACCATGCAGCGGCCGCCGCCGCCCCCCTCCTCCGCCGGCTGGAAGATGACCACCGCCGTGCCGGCGAAATTGCGTGTTTCGGCCAAATAGCGCGCCGCCCCCAGAAGCATTGCCGTATGACCGTCATGGCCGCAGGCATGCATCTTGCCCGGCACGGTCGATTTGTACGGAACGTCGTTTGCTTCCTCGATCGGCAGCGCGTCCATATCGGCGCGCAGGCCGATGGCGCGCGTGCCCCCGGGCCGGGCCCCACGAATGACACCGACCACACCGGTCCGGCCGATCCCCGTCACCACCTCGTCGCAGCCGAAGTGTTTCAGCTTCTCCGCGACAAGCCCCGCCGTCCGATGCACCTCGAACAGCACTTCCGGATGAGCATGGATGTCGCGACGCCAGGCCGTGATATCCGGATGCAGGTCAGCGATACGGTTGACGATCGGCATGCGGTTCTTCCTTGCGGGGTGCGTGCTCGGCTCGTGCGCCGGGCCGCTTTTTCGCACATTACTCTAGCGCGCCGCCTTGCACACGGAAAATCCCGCCCCATCTGCGGCGGACATTGCATTGCCGGCCTGCTTGACCGTCAAAAGCGAGCCCCGTAGACACGCGCACGCGTTTGCCGGATCGCGCCGTTCGGTTTCCTGAGAGAGCCCGTAGCTCAGCCGGTAGAGCACGTGACTTTTAATCACGGGGTCCTGGGTTCGAGTCCCAGCGGGCTCACCAAATGTTCCAGATATTCCAGCGACTTGGTTGCACCCCTCGCTACGGAGGCTAACAAGCCCGGGGGCAGTACCCGCCCAGTACCCCAAGTATCACCGAGACAAGAAAGTCGCGCCAACGGCCTTGTCTGTGGCGCGCAGAGGCATTGTAATGACAACCCGCCCACTCATCCTGCGACACGCGTCGAAGAGCCGCCCGTCCGGCGAGTGGAGCGATGACGACTTCGATGTGCTCTCCGATGAAGTGGTGGTCGGTCGCATCTTGAAAGCGAACACCGCCCCCGTCGGAAAGCCGTGGATGTGGACCTTGGCTTACGGCTATCACCGCAACCGTTCGCCGACGCACGGCTACGAGGCGACACGCGAGGCGGCGATGGGCGCGTTCGCGAAGAGCTGGCGAAGGCTTTAGGAAGCGACGGCAGTCAACCGAGCGCTGACCCAGGCGGTGAACGCCCATGATGACGACGGCTTGCTGTTTGCCTGTCGCGATGCTGCCGCCGTCCAAGCTCTGAGCGCCTCGGCCGTGATACGGGCCTGCTCATCAATCATTTGCTCAAACAGCGCCCGGACAAGGCGTCCGCGTCGGCACGTTAGACCACCACGCCACGGCGTCACGCGGCGGATCTCGCGTCACGGCAGCAACCGCCGCCTAAAGCCGCGCACGTAGCGGTGAGCTGAGTGCTTCGAGCGCCGTGACGGCGTGCGTTTCCGCTCGATCGAGGTCACACCGCTGGCGTTCTTGTGGGCTCTCGCCTTCTCAGGATTATGTTAGGAAGCCATGCTGCCGGGCGTAGGCAACCCTGCTGCGCATTTGGCTTTCGGACATACCGCCATAAATTGCGGCGGCGCGTTTGGGTGTCCATCCGGTTTTCAGGATGAGATCCATCGTCTGATAGCCCACCCGCTCACCCCATCCAGCCCATGGCCGTTCATCACTTATGGCGCGCGGAAACTGTGTCCAGTCCACCACCTTAATCGGCATTAGGCTGGATGCTCGCACAATTGCAGGTGCACCGAGAATGAACGAACCAAGTCCGGTTAGTAGGGCGCGTCGTTTGATCATTCGAGAGGGCTCATTATTGTCGAGTTGTCGCTCACTCGTGCCCAGCGCTCGCACTTGCAGGATGGTGGGCAGCTCAACGTCTGCTGATACAGACCCTAGGTCGCCGCTCGGCCTCTTTGCCCCATTTCCAGCCCGTGTAAGGGCTGATGAGCCATGCACCCGGACGCACATCTCGCAGCCGCGTCCTCGCGCCTGTGACATCGAGCATGGCTTTCGACCCGCCGGGCCGGTCTGGGTGGAGATACGGGCAACTTGTTCAGAATTTCGGGGATCGGTACTGACTCTAGTGACGGCAATGGTATCTCTGCTGAACCGTGCCGTCCGTCGATGCACGTAACGTGGGGGCGAGCGAACTTGGGCATCTCGGTCCACGGAACGCCAGCAGAGGTAAGGTCTGGACCGCCATCGGAGACAGCATTACTTCTCTTTTTCTTCGACATGAAAAAGCCCTCCATCCCTCGGAGGGCTCGTGCGACCCGTTGGATTGCCAAATGGCCGCATCCCCTTCCGGGAACCACCTTGCCCAGGTGAGGCAGGTTGGCGAGGGCTCAGCCCTACTCTTGATGCATGCCTTTATGTAATCGCGTTTTGCATTGTTTCTAGTCTGCGGGACAACGTATGGACGTGACACGGCCGCCACCGAGCGCGCGCTATGCAGGGGCTGGTGTGGGGTCGTCTGCCGGTTGAGTCCAGGGCGTCCTTTGCCCTCTCACGGCGAAAACAGGGGTTCGAGTCCCCTAGGGAGCGCCAAGAAAATCAAGCGGTTGACGAAGGCCAGGTCCCCAAGTGTCCAATCTGTGTCCAGTCTATCTCACAAACCGCAGCAGCGGGCTTCCCTGTGGCGCGCAGAGGCGTTCTAAAATGACCACCCACCCGCTCATCCTCAGACACGCCTCCAAGAGCCGCCCGACCGGCAAGTGGAAAGACGACGATTTTGACGTGCTCGCCGATGAAGTCGTGGTCGGTCGCATCTTCAAAGCAAATACCGCACCGGTCGGAAAGCCGTGGATGTGGACGCTGCCCTACGGGTATCACCGCGACCGTTCAACGACCCACGGCTATGAGGCGACGCGCGAGGCAGCGATAGCGGCATTCGCGAAGAGCTGGCGAAGGCTATAGCGGCGGTTAGTCCGGTAACTTGGTTTCACGAAATCAAGCACGACGGCTTCCGCGCCTCTTTGCCGCCGCGATGCCGCCGATCCGGCTCCTCACCCGTCACGGCATAAACTGGCCGAGCGCATTCCACTGATCATCGCGAGAAACCCGCCGTGGCCTTAAATATGCCTGCTTGCAGAGTTCCACCTCTACTTTCCTACCTTAAAACCTAAACTGCGCTTTTTGGGGGGGGCGTAATTGGATATCGGCAAATTGGCCGCGGCATTCTCCATGCCCAGACTGCTCGCGGCGAACATTGCCGCTGGCGTGCGCCAACAAACTCCCACTTTCGCGCCACGATGTGGAAATTTACCGCGCCGATATTAACGGGCTGCGCGCAATTTCAGTCTTAGGTGTGCTCGCGTTTCATTTGGCATCTCCCAGCCTTCCCGGTGGATTTGTCGGCGTTGACGTCTTTTTTGTGATTTCTTGGCCGGTCACGCGCGGTGACTCCCTGTGATCCGGCACCTTCAGCCGATGGACTTAGACGGCAACATCTCGCACATTGGGCCCCGTGTTCTTGCGTGACGGCATAAGAGGCCTGCGTCCCCACCCCCGCAACCACTCCGCCGGCTGGCCCTGAGTGGCTTCAATATTAATCCGGTAATAAGATAACCAAGATTGACGATCAAAAGTTTTCTTTAAATCGATTTCTACGTGCGCCGGATCAAACGGATTCTCCAGCGCTGCTCGCCGTTATTATCTTCTGTTCCGCTGTAGGGTTTTTAATATTATCCCCCAGCGACTATGCCGTCTTTGCGAAAAGTGCGCTGTATGCGGTTTCTGCCACCGGCAATTTTTTCTTCTTCTATAATACAGGATATTTCGATCCTTCTACGGATAGCATGGCACTGCTCCACACGTGGTCGCTTGGCGTGGAGG
>JBKPOZ010000218.1:0-32433 GCA_046733355.1 Pseudomonadota bacterium
AAGCCGCCCTCGACAATGCGCTCGCGAACCGCGATTCCGCGCGCGCCAAGCTCAAGCAGGCGCAGGTGGATACGGCGCAGGCGCGCATCAATCTCGGCTATACCCAGGTGAAGGCGCCGTTCGATGGCATTGTTACGGCGCGGCAGGTCTCGGTCGGAGAGCTGGTTGGCGTTAACGGACCCACGCAGCTCGCAACGATCGTCGCCACGGATCCGATCTATGTGAACTTCAACGTCAGCGAGCAGGACGTGCTGCGCATACGGGAAGAAATGCGGCGCGTCGGCCTTACCCCGCAGGATCTCAAGAAGGTGCCGGTCGAAGTCGGCTTGCAGAACGAGCAAGGCTTTCCGCACAGGGGCACGCTTGATTACGCCTCACCAACCGTGAGCCAGGCAACCGGGACGCTTCCCGTGCGTGGCATTTTCGCCAACCCCGATCGCGCGCTATTGCCCGGCTTCTTTGTTCGCGTGCGCATTCCGGAGGAGCAGCAGAATGCGCTGCTCGTTCCCGATGCTGCGCTTGGCAGCGATCAGGGCGGCCGTTATCTGCTCATCATCGGCAAGGACAATGTGGTGCTGCAGCGGAAAGTCACCATTGGAGTCCGCCAGGGCGACTTGCGCGTGATCGAGAGCGGGATCGAGCCCAATGATCGCGTGGTGATTGACGGTATTGTTCGCGCGCTGCCCGGGCAGAAGGTCGAACCCCGGCTGCAAACAATCGCTGCGGCCAAATAAATCTTTGATGATCGCCGATTTCTTCATCGCGCGTCCGGTGCTGGCGAATGTGCTGGCGATCCTGATCATCGTGATCGGCGCCGTCGCGCTCCTCAGGCTGCCCGTCGCGCAATATCCCGACATCGTACCGCCGACCGTCCAGGTGACGACGCGCTATCCGGGCGCGAGTGCGCGCGCGGTCATCGATTCCGTGGCGCTTCCCATCGAGCAGCAGGTGAACGGCGTCGACGGCATGATCTACATGCAGTCCTACAGCGGGGCGGACGGCAGCTATTCACTCACCGTGACCTTCAGGATCGGGACCGACGTCAACGTGGCGCAGATCCTAGTGCAGAACCGGGTCTCCAGCGCGCTCGCGTCGCTGCCGCAGGCGGTGCAGTCGCAAGGCGTCGTGGTGCAGAAGAATTCGCCGGCAATTCTTCAGATCGTCACGCTGACCTCGCCGGACGCGCGCTACGACAGTCTGTACCTCGCCAATTACGCGACCATCAATCTCAAGGACGAGGTCGCGCGGCTGTCGGGTGTCGGCAACGTTCTCGTGTTCGGGGCCGGCCAGTATTCCATGCGCATCTGGCTCGATCCCGAAAAAATGCACGCGCGCTCGCTCGTGCCGCAGGATGTGATTCAGGCCTTGCAGCAGCAGAGCGTGCAAGTAACCGCAGGCCAGGTCGGCATGCCGCCGGCGCCCCCCGGACAGTCGTTCCAGTACACGCTCAATGTCGTGGGCAAGCTGAGCAATGCGACCGAGTTCGCTGACGTGATCGTCAAGACCGGTCGCGCGGGCGAGGTGACGCGGCTGCGCGATGTGGGCAGCGTCGACCTTGGCGCGCAGACCTATGGCCAGGTGTTCATGCTGGACGGCAAGCCGGCCGCGGGACTCGCCATCTTTCAGGCGCCGGGCGCGAATGCGTTGCAAGTGGCCACCGAGGTGCGCAGCAAGCTCGCAGCGCTCTCTCGCGATTTCCCGCAGGGTTTGGTCGCCGACATCCCGTTTGACACTACGAAGTTCGTCAAGCAGTCGATCCACGAGGTGTACAAGACGCTGTTCGAGGCCGCGATCCTCGTGCTTGTGGTAATCCTCATCTTTCTGCAGGACTGGCGCGCGACGCTGGTCCCCGCCACCACCGTGCCGGTCACCATCATCGGCGCCTTTGCGGCCATGGCGGCGCTGGGCTTCACCGTCAATTTTTCTACTCTGTTTGCGATCGTGCTCGCGATCGGCATCGTCGTCGATGATGCCATCGTGGTGGTCGAAGGCGCGGTGCATAACATCGAACAGGGGATGACGGGACGAGAGGCGGCTAGTAAGGCCATGCGCGCGCTGTTTGCGCCGATCATCGGCATCACGCTCGTGCTCATGTCGGTGTTCCTCCCCGCCGCATTCCTTCCCGGGCTAACCGGTCGCATGTATGCGCAGTTCGCCCTTGTGATTGCGGCAACTGCGCTCATCAGCGCGATCAACGCGGCAACGTTGAAACCGACGCAAAGCGCGATGTGGTTGCGACCGCCGGTTCCGCCTGGGCGGCGCAACGTTTTCTATCGTGCATTCAATCGCGCCTATGCGGCGCTCGAGCGCGGCTATGCGGGCGTGATCGCGCGCATGGTCGAACGCAACACCCTGATGGCGCTCATCGCCCTGGTGCTGCTTGTCGGCGCCGGCTACGGCTTTTCTCGCCTGCCAACGGGATTTCTGCCCATCGAGGATCAGGGTTATCTGATCGCGCTCGTACAGCTGCCGCAGGGCGCTTCGCTCGAGCGCACGCAGAGCACAATGACGAAAGTGTTCGAAAAAACCCGCACCACACCCGGTGTGGCGCAGGTCATCACTATTGCGGGCGTCTCTCCACTCGACAACAGCGCCGCTCTCGCCAGCTCGGGTGTCGCCTATATCGTTCTGAAAGACTGGAGCGAGCGCGGAAAAGCAGAGGGTCTCCTCGCCCTGTTCAACAATCTCAATGCCTCCCTTGGCACGATTGAGGAAGCGCAAATCCTGGTCATGCCACCGCCGCCGATTCAAGGTGTCGGCAATGACGCCGGCTTCACAATGCAGATCGAGTTGCGCGACGGCAGCTTCGACATGGCGAAGCTCCAGAGCATCACCGAAACCATGGTTGCGAACGCAAAAAGCCAGTCCGCCCTGCAGCTGGTGCTCTCATCATTTCGTGCAAACGTGCCGCAGTACACGCTGCAGGTTGACCGCGTGAAGACCGAAACCCTGCAGGTCTCGCTGGACCAGGTATTCTCGGTCCTCGCCGGATATCTCGGCTCGAGCTACGTCGATCAGTTCAACATGTTCGGCCGCGTGTTCCAGATCTACGTGCAGGGAGATCCTCGCTTCAGGCTGCGGCTCGAGGACATCCAGAATCTCACCGTCCGCAACAAGGACGGCGACATGATCCCGCTGGGCACGCTCGTGAAGATCACACCCGCCGTGGGGCCTTCGCTGATCAGCCTGTTCAATCTCTATCCATCCTCCACCATCATCGGATTGCCGGCGCAGGGCTTCTCGTCCGGTGAAGTGCTGAAGCTCATGGAGGACATTGCGGCGCGCACGCTTCCGCCGGGGACCGGCTTCGAATGGAGTGCCATGTCGTACCAGGAGAAGATCGTGGGCAATCAGATGTACGTCGTGTTCGCGCTCGCTCTGCTCCTCGTCTACCTCGTACTCGCAGGCCAGTACGAAAGCTGGTACGCGCCGGTGAGTGTGATCCTGGCGGTCCCCCTTTCCTTCATCGGGCCCGTCGCGGTGCTCGGCGCATTGATCAGCAGCGGGCTGAGCAACAACCTCTATGTCCAGATCGGGCTCGTCCTGCTCATGGCTCTCTCAGCGAAGAACGCCATCCTGATCGTCGAATTCGCGCGCGAGCTGCGCCACGCAGGCCGTCCTTTGCACGAGGCCGCGCTTGAGGCCGCCCGCGCGCGCCTGCGCGCGATCCTGATGACATCGCTCGCGTTCATTCTTGGCGTGCTGCCGCTCGTGCTCGCGACCGGCGCAGGCGCGAGCGCGCGCAAGTCGATTGGCATCACCGTCTTCAGCGGCATGATCGCGTCTACCTGCCTTGCCGTGCTGTTCGTACCCTCGTTTTTCGTGGTGGTGCAGCGGTTCGAGGAATGGCGTAAGGCGGCGCGCAAACCTGCCTTAAATCCCTCACCCGCGGAGCCGGGCAGGGTGGCCGAGCGAAGCGAGGCGGCCGCGGGCGCGAGAGGTAGCGCTTTCTGATTCGTAAATCGCCGCCGTACTTGCGATGCAATTGCAAGTTTATTGAGTCGCTGCACCCTACCGTGCCGCCGGCGGCGGCCACCCTCCCGGCAAAGCGGGGAGGGATGAAAAGTCACAATTTGGACGCAGCTATTCGTATGGTACTCGGCAGCCCGACAGACCGAGCAACGAGGCCGATGAACCGCTTGGCAGTTCGCGTGGGATGCGCCTTCACCCTGGCGATCATCGGGGCGATGTGCGCCGTCCTTCCGATGCGCGCGCAAGAGGGCGATAATTCCTTCAACCTCTTCGATCGCATTTTTGGCGGAAGTGAACGCATGGCCGGCGAGCGCAGCACGCAAGCTGCGTCAAGCCCGGCACAGCCGGGAGCGCCTGACGTGGTCGTTCGCCTGGAGCGCCTCGAATCACAAATTCGCCAACTCACGGGCGTGATCGAACAATTGCAATACCGCAATCAGCAGCTCGAGGCGCAGGTGCGGAGCATGCAGGAAGGCGGGCCTGCGCGGCCCGGCGCGCAAATGCGGCCGCAGCCGCTGCCCGGGCAAGCAGGTCCATCGGCCGCGGGCGTTGGGACCCGCCGCGGCGACGCTTTCGATCCGGCGCAGTATCCGAACGCGCCCGGCGCGCCGCATAGTCTCGGCACGATCGGCCCGGGCGAGCCGGGCGGTGGCACACGCGTGCCCGATCAGCTCCCGCGCAGCGCCAGCACCGCGCCGATTCCTGCAACGCTCCCGCCCTCGCAAACATCGAAAGACGAGTTCGATCTCGCATACGGCTATGTGTTGCGGCGCGACTTCACCCTTGCCGAGGAAAGCTTGCGGGGATTCCTGAGCAAATATCCGAACGACCGGCTCACCGGGGACGCAACCTTCTGGCTCGGCGAAAGCCTGTATCAGACGCAGCGCTTCCGCGACGCGGCCGAGCAATTCCTCAACGTCTCGACCAAGTTCGAATCAAATCCGAAGGCACCGGATGCGCTGCTGCGGCTCGGCCAATCCCTTGCCGCACTTGGTGAGAAGGAGGCCGCCTGCGCGTCTCTTGGAGAGGTTGGGCGGAAGTTTCCCCGCGCTTCGGCGGCGGTAAAGCAGGGAGTGGAGCGAGAACAGAAGCGTGTCCGCTGCTGAGGCTGCGCGGCCCGTTACCGCCACCGAAGCCAAGGTCCTGTTCCGTCCCCTCGCGCAGAAACCGGCGCTCGTGCTGGCCATCTCCGGCGGCCCCGATTCGACGGCACTCCTTTACCTCGCGGCACGCTGGCGCCACGCTCTGAAAAAAGGGCCGGCGCTCCTTGCTGTCACCATTGATCATGGCTTTCGTCCGGAATCGGTTCGGGAAGCGCGCGCCGTGCAGCGCCTCGCGCGAGCGCTCGGTGTGCGTCATCGCATCCGGCGCTGGAAAGGCACAAAGCTGCGGACGTCCTTTCAGGAGGCGGGCCGCACAGCACGCTATCGCCTGCTTGCGCAGGCAGCGCGCAGCATTGGTGCTGATTGCGTGGTGACTGCGCACACGCTCGACGATCAGGCCGAGACCGTGCTCTTCCGCATGGCACGCGGCAGCGGCATTACCGGACTGTGCGGGATGCGCATCACCGCGCCACTTCCAGGCTGGAGGGGCTCGGCTCGCGACGCTGAGCAGCCCATGTGCGTGGTGCGTCCACTGCTCCACCTTCGCAAAGCGCGGCTGATCGCCACGCTCGCGCGCGCAAAAATCCCATATGCCGACGATGCCACCAATCGCGACGTGCGCTTTGCCCGCACCCGCTGGCGCGAGCTGATGCCGTCGCTTGCGCGCGAGGGACTTGACGCCGAACGAATTGCGCTGCTTGCGCGTCGCCTCCTGCGCGCTGACGCAGCACTCGAACAGTTCGTCGATCGGGCCATGCAAGAGCTTGACGTTGAGAGCTCGCGAAATGGCTCGATCATCCTCGATGCAACGCGCTTTCTGCGCTGGCCCACGGAGATCGGCGTTCGATTGCTTCGCCGCGCGATCGCTCAACACGGATACGAAGGCGCGCTCCGTCTCGGCCAGATCGAAGCGCTGCACGCAGCGATCCAAAACGCACAAATCTCGTTGCGGCGAACGCTTGCCGGCGCTCTCATCACGCTACATGGCGGCAAACTGGTGATCGGCAGGGCACCGCCGCGCCGGCAACGGAGGATTGTAGCTCGGCCTTAACCGCGGCCACAAAAAAGTGGTGTTCTGTGCCGCAAACGACGACACACTAAGGAAAAAACCACGTTTTGGCAGGCATTCCCTTGGAATATGCCAGGGCCGCGCTTAGATTGGGGTGCGGGACGGACGTGAATCGGCCTTATCCTGCAGGCATTAAGGGCCGACTCGCCACCCTATGAAGGACACGGGATGAACGCAAACCTGCGCAACTTCGCCCTGTGGGTGATCATCGTCCTGTTGTTGCTTGCGCTCTTCACGCTGTTTCAGAATCCCGGCCAGCGCACCACGGCGCAGGACATCTCCTTCTCGCAACTCCTCAACGAAGTCGACCAGGGTCGCGTGCGCGACGTCCTGATCCAAGGGCCGGAGATCCACGGCACCTTTACCGACGGCCGCAGCTTTCAGACGTACGCGCCGAACGATCCCACACTGATCCAGCGGCTCTACGGCAAAGGCGTGTCGATCACGGCGCGGCCGCAGCAGAATGACGTGCCCTGGTTTGTGTCGCTGCTCGTCTCCTGGCTTCCCTTCATCGCGCTCATCGGCGTCTGGATATTTCTTTCGCGCCAGATGCAGGGCGCAGGCGGCAAGGCACTCGGGTTCGGCAAGAGCCGCGCGAAGCTTCTTACCGAAGCGCATGGCCGGGTCACCTTCGAAGACGTGGCGGGCGTGGACGAGGCCAAGCAGGACCTGCAGGAGATCGTCGAGTTTTTGCGCGATCCGGGAAAATTTCAAAGACTCGGCGGTCGCATCCCGCGCGGCGTGCTTCTCGTTGGCCCGCCGGGGACCGGAAAGACGCTGCTCGCGCGCGCGATCGCAGGCGAGGCGAATGTGCCGTTCTTCACCATTTCCGGCTCCGACTTCGTCGAGATGTTCGTCGGCGTCGGCGCCTCGCGCGTGCGCGACATGTTCGAGCAGGCGAAGAAGAACGCGCCCTGCATCATCTTCATCGACGAAATCGATGCCGTCGGCCGGCACCGCGGCGCAGGCCTCGGCGGCGGCAACGACGAGCGCGAGCAGACGCTCAACCAGCTGCTCGTCGAGATGGACGGCTTCGAGGCGAATGAGGGCATCATCCTAATTGCCGCGACCAACCGGCCTGACGTGCTCGATCCTGCGCTGCTGCGCCCCGGCCGTTTCGACCGGCAGGTGATCGTGCCCAATCCGGACGTGGTCGGCCGCGAACAGATTCTGAAAGTGCACGTGCGCAAGGTGCCGCTCGCTCCCGATGTGAATCTCAAGACCATTGCGCGCGGCACGCCCGGCTTCTCTGGCGCCGATCTCATGAACCTGGTCAATGAGGCGGCGCTGATGGCGGCCCGGCGCAACAAGCGCATGGTCACGCAGATCGAGTTCGAGGATGCCAAGGACAAGGTCATGATGGGCGCGGAACGCAAGTCGCTGGTCATGACCGAGGAGGAGAAGCTCCTGACCGCGTATCACGAAGGCGGCCACGCGATCGTGGCGCTCAACGTGAAGGCGACCGATCCGGTGCACAAGGCGACCATCATCCCGCGCGGGCGCGCGCTCGGCATGGTGATGCAGCTCCCCGAGCGCGACAAGCTCTCGATGAGTCTCGAGCAGATGACCTCGCGGCTTTCCATCATGATGGGCGGTCGCGTCGCCGAGGAGCTTGTGTTCGGCCGCGAGCGCGTCACTTCCGGCGCTGCCTCCGACATCGAACAGGCGACCAAGCTTGCGCGCATGATGGTGACACGCTGGGGACTCTCGGACGAGCTCGGCACCGTCGCCTACGGCGAGAACCAGGACGAGGTTTTTCTCGGCTATCAGGTCGCGCGCCAGCAGAACGTTTCCGAGGAAACGAGCCGCAAGATCGACGGCGAGATCAGGCGCCTAGTCGAAACCGGCTATGCCGATGCGCAGCGCATTCTGACCGAAAAGCGCAATGATCTCGAGACACTTGCCAAGGGGCTCCTTGAATTCGAGACGCTTACCGGGGACGAGATCAAGGATTTGCTGGCCGGAAAACGGCCATCGCGAGAATCGGTGATCGAGCCTGTTGCGCCGCGCGGCTCTACGGTACCGCCTGCGGGCAAGCCGCGTCCGCGTCCGGAGCCGCCCGGCGGGCTCGAGCCGCAGCCGCAGGCCTGACAGGTCGTCATGCCCGCGGAAGCAGTCAAGCTTGCGCAGACTGCTTAAACTTGTCTGCGTTCGCGGGCATCCATGTCTTCTTTGCACCTGAGAAGACGTGGATGGCCGGAACAAGTCGGCCATCACACCGCCTATAGCCACTTCTTCCATTTGAAGATGTAGTACGGCAGCGCTGCCGCCAGCACCATCAGCACGACGGCAATCGGGTAGCCGAAGTGCCAGTCGAGCTCCGGCATATGCTTGAAATTCATGCCGTAAATGGAAGCAATCAAGGTGGGCGGCATGAGCACCACGGCAGCAACTGAGAAGATTTTTATTACATTGTTCTGCTCGATGGAGACGACGCCCAGCATCGCGTCGAGCAGGAACTGGATCTTGTTCGACAAATACGCCGCGTGATCCGAGAGCGAATGCACGTCGCGCTGCATGCCACGCAGCTGCGCGCGCTGCTCCTTTGCCCAGCGCATATTCTCGGCCTCGTGCGCGAGATAAAGCAGCAGGCGCCCGATCGAGACGAGGCTCTCGCGCACCTTCGAGGCCAGATCCCCCTTGCGGCCGATAGCCCGTAGAATCTGGTTATAGCTCCGGGTGCGATCGGCGCGCGTGTCCTCCGGCTCGAAAATATCGTGCGACACCTGATCCACCTCGGCACCGATCTTCTCCAGAATGTCCGCCGCCCGATCGATCACCGCATCGAGCAGATCCATGAGCACGGACTGGCCACCTATGGCGGGCGAGCATACGCGCGCGAGCCGGTTGCCCACCATCATGAACGGACGCGGGTCGTCGTAGCGGACGGTGATGAGCCGCTGTCCGGAAAGGATGAATGTCACGGGGGTAGTCTTGGGCGTGTCGCTGTCGGACTGACACATCAGGGTGGCGGTCATATACCGTGCCCCGTTCTCCACGTAGAGCCGGCTCGTGACCTCGATTTCCTGCATCTCCTCGCGCGTGGGTACGGCGATGCCCACCTGCTTCTCCACGAGGCGATCTTCCTGGGGGGAAGGCGTGACCAAGTCGAACCAGATGGCGTTTTCCGGCACGTCAGCATCGGAAACGACCGGAATTCGGTCGAGCGAGGTACCGCGCGGAACATAGACCCACAGCATGACGCCTCCGCGTTACCCCGCGCTGCTGCAGCGGAGCGAATTGCCGCGGGATTTCATGTCACAGTCCATGCCGGCGCGCCACCTCGGCAATGGCCGGAGTGTGCAGCGCTATGGCTTATCGCTTCAGTACAGCAACTGAGAAGCAGTCTCGCTCGCGATTAGCCTGGTTTGCTGGCGCGACCGAGTCACGCTGCTATGTCTTGGTTCTGCTCTTCGTCGCGGTGTGAATGGGCGGTTTCCTTGCTTGCATGTTTGCTGCAGGTTGCGAAGCGCAGCGCCGCGACGACGGCAGATATTCCGATATTTCCGTACCAGTGCTCCAGCTTGGGCTCGAGCGTGCGGCTTTCTTGCGAGGAGGTGGTATTCTTCTTGGTCACGTTGGCTCCTTGGAACTTTTCGCTCTTGGGATCTGGTGCTCCTTCCTTCCGGAATGCAGCGGCGCTGGGATGGCCCCTGAGTGCGGCCGAAATGCGCAACAAATCGTCTCCTATCGTGACATTTGCAGTTCCGTCGGCCGCGGCCTCTGGGGAACATCGGCTTCGGGTTAACTATGAATTAATGCGGCCACCGGCGGACTCATTTTTATGCGCCGGTGGAACCCCTCGGCAACGCTCTCGGGTGCAACTGCGTCTTTCGTGCAACAGTCTGCAACTACTGTAGAATCTTGCGGTCGCTTGCGCTGGAAGTAACGAACCGTTTTAGCTAATTGGGAGTAGATAAAATCGAGTTGAATGCAAATTTCGACGCGCCACATAGCGGGTAAAAAAAGGGGCAGCTATGGCGATCCGGGGGACCGCACTTCTGTTGATTGGGCTGATGCTCGGTGGCTGCATGCAGGCAACCATCGATCCGGCGAGCGACGCTAATCTCACGGCGCGCGACCGCAGGCTTCTGGCGAACGCGCCCTATGCGCGGGTGCAGCCGCCGCCGCAATACCAGCGCAGCATCGTGGAATATCATCGCAAGGAAGCGCCGGGATCGATCGTGATCGATACCGATGCCCGCTATCTCTATTACGTCCTCGCCGACAACAAGGCCATCCGATACGGTGTTACCGTCGGCGAAGAGGCGCTCTCCTGGTATGGCATTGCCAAAGTCGGTCGCAAGGAAGAGTGGCCGAGCTGGACGCCGACCGCGGAGATCAAGCGCCGCCTTGGAAACATTCCCGATCACATGGAAGGCGGGCCGCATAATCCGATGGGGGCGCGCGGCATCTATCTCTATCAGGGCACGAAGGACACGCTGTTCCGCATCCATGGAACCAACCAGCCGGAGCTGATCGGGCAGGCGATCTCATCGGGCTGCATCCGCATGACCAATGAGGACGTGATCGATCTCTACAACCGGGTGAAGACGGGCTCGATCGTGGTCGTGCTTGCGCCGAAGCAAGGAGATTCGCCGTTCAATCCGCGTGTGGCGAACGCGGCGTCGAATACCGATCGAAGCTACTGAGTAATCGAGGGGGCCGGGAACGGCGCCGGACGGGGGGTCCGGCGCCGTTTCATTTCAGGCGCTCGGCGCGCACCCAGCTCAAGGTTCGATCGAGCGCGCGCGTAAGTCGCGCGAACAATTCATCGATTTCGTCAGGCGCAATGATCAGCGGCGGACAGATCGAGATCACGTCGACCGCCAGAAAGCGCAGGATCAATCCCTCATGTTGCGCGAAGCGCACCGTCTGCGCAGCGACGCCGGCCTTCGGGTCGAATGACCGCTTGCTTGCCTTGTCGGCGACGAGCTCGACGGCTCCCACAAGGCCCATGCCGCGCGCCTCTCCCACCAGCGGGTGATTGGCCAAGGCTGCAAGCCTCGCCTGGAACTGCGGCGCCTTGCGCGCCGCCTGCTCGACAATGCGCTCGCGCGCATAGATTTCGAGCGCTTTGAGAGCGACGGCCGCCGAGACCGGATGCCCCGAGTAGGTGAAACCATGCGCAAAAACGCCGATCTTGCGGCTGTCGTCCAGCAGCGCATCGTACATCGCTTGCGGAACCGTCACTGCCGAGAGTGGCGCATATCCCGATGTAAGCGCTTTGGCGATACTGATCGAATCGGGCTCATAACCCAGCGCCTTGCAGCCAAAGGGAGCCCCCAGCCGGCCGAAGCCGCAGATCACCTCGTCAGAAATCATATAGAGGTCATATTTCCTGCAGACCTCCGCGATCTCGGGGAAATACGCCTTCGGCGGCACGATCACGCCACCTGCACCCATTACCGGCTCGGCGATGAATGCCGCGACCGTTTCCGGTCCTTCCTTCAGAATGAGCTCTTCCAGCTCGCGCGCGAGGCGCGCGGCAAACGCCGCCTCGCTCTCTCCCTCCTGCGCGTAACGATAATGGTGGGGGCAGCCGGTGTGGAGGATGCGCGCAATCGGCAGATCGAAATCCCGGTGGTTGTTGACGAGTCCCGTGAGCGAAGCCGCCGCGATGGTCACGCCGTGGTAGGCGCGCATGCGGCTGATGATCTTCTTTTTCTCCGGCCGGCCGAGTGCATTGTTCATGTACCAGACGAGCTTGATCTGGGTATCGTTGGCCTCGGAGCCCGAGGAGCAGAAGAACACTTTGGAGGTTGGCACCGGCGCGAGCTCCTGAATGCGCTCGGCAAGCTCGATCGCAGGGTCGTGACTCATTCCGGTGAAAAGATGCGCGAAGGAAAGCTTGCGCATCTGCGCAGCCGCGGCTTCGACGAGCTCCTCGTTGCCGTAACCCAAAGCGGCGCACCACAGGCCGGCCATGCCTTCGAGATATGCGCGGCCCTCATTGTCATAGACGAAGACGCCCTTGCCGCGATCGAGGACGAGCGGCCCGCTTTCCCGCAGCGTCGCAAGGTTGGCATAGGGATGCACCAGCGTCTCGACATCGCGGGCAGCAAGATTGCTGAGCGGCGGCATGCTAGCCCCGTCCCGGGCGCGGTCGTGGCAACGGCACGACGGACGCAGCAGGGCTCACCTCCGCCTCCTCGGCCTCGCGTATTTCCCACTGGCACATGCGATGACCTCCCCTGCGCTCGGCGAGATCGACATGGATATGGTCCTCGTGATAGCCGTCCGATCCAGGGCCGAGCACCGTGGTAAAGCGCGAGCAGGTGCGCGCGCGCAGGCGCTCACGAAAATCTCTGTCGAGGTGCAGGTCGGTCAGCCGGACAACCCTCCCATTTGCAAGAGCGAGCGATCGAACATCGAGTGCATTCGCCTTTCCATGTTCTGATAGTTTCCCGCCAAAAACACGGTTGCGACCACGACAGTCGTACGAAGCGTAATTGTCGATGCTCTTTAAGGCGCTGCCGAGAGTGCGCGCGGCGGGAGCAATGTCCTGGCGTACCCACGCGACGATCGCCTCGGCGAAAGGGCAATTCACTGTCGCGGCAGGCGTCACGGCAACCCGGCTCTTGTCAGGAAGCACAATGGCTTCGAGCTCCACGAGGTCTTCACCGCCGCATTCGCCAGGCCCCAAAATGGGAGGCAAGGTGGGCGCAATGGCGAGCTTGCCGGTCAACCGAGGGCGACAGGCAGAGGGCCCCTCGCCGGCGGATGGATCGCGGTCCGCGGACTGAGCGCTCTCAGCAGGGCGAGACCGCGGCAGCGGGGTGGTCTGGGCCAGGGCCGAGCCACAGGTCATCACGGCCACCACGATCGCAATTAGCTGTCTCACTGCATCGATATCGGCTCGAATTGCGACGTTAGAACGGCCGATGCCTAAGGGCAGGATCTGTTGGCTTGGTTGTGCGGTTTTCGCTAGATTCGCTTAACAACATAAAGAAGACCCACATGCAGGAGGACGCGCCGTGCTCGGCTTGATGCAGGATTGGCCATTGCTGTGTTACCGCATTCTCGACCATGCGGCCGCCAATCATGCGGACCGACGGATCGTCACCCGTTCGGTCGAAGGCCCCGTGCACACCACGAATTATGCGCAAATTCGCGCGCGCGCCCTGCGCGTCTCGCAGCGGCTGGCGCGCGACGGCATTCGGCTCGGAGACCGCGTTGCCACGCTGGCCTGGAATACTTGGCGCCATCTCGAGGCCTGGTACGGCATCATGGGAATTGGCGCCGTCTACCACACTGTCAACCCACGGCTGTTCCCCGAGCAGATCGCCTGGATCATCAATCACGCCGAGGATCGCGTGCTGATGACCGATCTGACATTCGTGCCGCTCCTGGAGAAGATGGCCGACGAGCTTGGCGGCATCGAGCGCTACATCGTGCTCACCGATGCCCGGCACATGCCGAACACGTCGCTCAAAGACGCGGTACCCTACGAAGAGTGGATCGGCGAAGTGGACGGCGATTTCGCCTGGAAGACGTTCGATGAGAACACGGCTGCCGGCATGTGCTACACGTCAGGCACCACCGGCAACCCAAAGGGCGTTGTCTACTCGCACCGCTCGAACGTGCTGCACGGGATGATGGCGAACAACTCGGACGTGAAGGGCCTGTGCTCGCGCGACATCGTGCTTCCGGTAGTTCCGATGTTTCATGCGAATGTGTGGACGCTCAACTTTTCCGCTCCCATGGTGGGCGCCTCGCTGGTCTTGCCTGGATGCAAGCTCGACGGCGCCTCGATCTATGAGATGCTCGATGGGTACAAGGTGACAGTGAGCGCCGGCGTTCCCACCGTATGGTTGATGCTGTTGCAGCATCTGTCTGCGACCGGGAGCAAGCTGCCATATTTGAAAAAGCTGGTGATCGGCGGCTCCGCCTGCCCGCGCGCCATGGCGAAGACATTTCAGGACGAGTACGGGGTCGAGGTGGTGCACGCGTGGGGCATGACCGAGATGAGTCCGCTCGGCACCTGCTGCACCATGAAGCCGGAATATGCCGATCTCGAGGGCGACGCGCGGCTCGATGTGCAGCAGTCGCAGGGGCACGCTCCATTCCTCGTAGAGATGAAGATTACTGACGATATGGGGCAGCGACTCCCGTGGGACGGCAAAACCGCAGGACGGCTCAAGGTGCGTGGCCCTGCGGTGGCGCGCGCCTATTTCAAGGAGGACGCGAGCATCCTCGACGAAGACGGTTTTTTCGATACCGGCGATATCGCCACCATCGACCGACATGGCTACCTGCGTATTACCGATCGCGCCAAGGACGTGATCAAGTCGGGCGGCGAATGGATCTCGTCCATCGATATTGAGAACCTCGCCGTCGGCCATCCCAAGGTGGCGGAAGCCGCAGTCATCGGCGTGAAGCATCCGAAATGGGACGAGCGGCCGTTGCTCATTGTCGTCCTCAAGGAAGGGTCGAATGCGAGCCGGGAGGAGATCCTTGGCTTCCTGCGCGGCAAGATCGCGCGCTGGTGGATGCCGGACGAGGTCGTGTTCGTCGATGAGATCCCGCACACGGCCACGGGAAAAATCCAGAAGACCGCGCTGCGCGAGCGTTTCAAGGATTATGTCTTGCCGGCGGTTGCCGCCGCCTCGTGACACGTTCGAAGGGATGAGCACGGCGGAGGCTGCGGTCGCCTCAGCGTCGGCCGACGCAGGTGCGACGGCCCGCTTCGTCGGTGATGCCAAGGCATTCTGAGCCTGCGAGGCGCGCATGTCGCGCATTGCGACGGCGTGCGTACACCCGTGCGTACGGTCGTGGAGACCCGCTACAGCCGGGCGTCGAGGCGTCGCGGGTGCCTACCGTGTAAGGCTGATGTCAAAAATGCAGGTGATCTGAAGGCGCTCGCCGCGATTTTGCTGCGAATTGCAGGCAGTACTCACCCAGGACCGAAGCTTTTGACCGATCATCCCGACACCGGTGACCGCGTTGCGACAATCCAAGCCATGGCAAGCCCAGGACCCCGGCGGGCGCTGCTGACGGAACCCGAATGGCTGGCGCTGAAATATATCTTCGGCAGCGTGGCGTCGTAAGAATGGCCAAACGGTACATCCATTCCGAGCCGACCTCTCGGCTTGCCATCTGGGCGCGACGCATCGCAGGCTTTGCATTCGCCGCGACATTTCTCGCGGTGCTCATTGTGCGGTCCGGGGTGCTCGAGATCAAACCCGCGCTCGTGACATTCGCGGGCGCTCTCGCCATCGCCGTGGTCGCGTTGCTAGTGGCGCTTGCCGCATTGGTCGTGATCTGGATGGAGGGCCTAGCGGGACTCGGCGCCGCGTTGTCCGCTATGGCAATTTCGTTAGCCATCCTCGCCTATCCGGCATACCTCGGAGTCCGCGCCTACCGGCTACCCTGGATCTACGACATTACGACCGATCCGATCGATCCGCCGCGTTACGAGGCACTCGGCCGCGCGCGTCCGCGTGACGCCAATCCTGTGGCCTATGCGGGCCTTTATGCTGCCGAGCAGCAGCGCAATGCGTATCCCGACATCGGGCCTCTCGGCACCAATGCGAGCGTGCAATCCGCCTATCGCGCGACCCTTGCGGTGATGAACAAGCACAAGGATTCGTTCCTCGCCCCGTATTGGCGTGTCATTGAGGCGCGCGAGCCTATACCGGGGCGCCGCGATGGGCGCATCGAAGCGGTGGCGTATTCTTCGCTGATGGGTTTTCGCGATGACGTCTCGGTGCGGGTGCGCGAGGAGCCTGACGGAGCGCGCATTGATGCGCGCTCTTCCTCGCGCTACGGCGCGTTCGATTTCGGCGCGAACGCCTCGCGCATTCGCCGGCTGATGAACGACATCGAAGATGCCATTCGGGCGCAGAAGACCGAACGCCCTCCGCCGGTCACACCGGCACCCAAGGGAAAGAAATCAACGGGCAAGAAAGATCAAGCCAAGCGATAACGCGCATCGCTTGCGCTTGTCCCTTCGGCGACGACGAGCCCGCGTTCCGCCAAAAACTCGAGATGCGCAAGAACCGAGAGCCCGGCCGCCTGCACCAGCCGGGGATCAAGCCCGATGTAGAGGGCGCGCACCAGCGTCGGGATGTCCGCCTCGCCTTTGCCGAGCCGGTGCAGGATCGAGGCTTCACGCGCTTGCCGGTGCGCGATGTAATAACGGACGAAGCGCGGCGCGTCGCGCACGGCTCCTCCATGGCCGGGCAGGTACACTGGTTCGTCGCGTCGCGCGAGCTTCTGCAAAGATTCCATGTAGGGGCGCATCGCTCCGTCGGGAGGCGCCACCACGGGTGTCGACCAGCCCATCACATGATCGCCTGAAAAGAGAACCTTGGGCTCGCGCAGCGCGTATGCCATGTGGTTTTCCGTGTGTCCTGGCGTGGCGACCGCCTCGATCGTCCAGCCACCTCCTTCGACAATTTCGCCATCAGCAAGGCTGTGATCCGGTTTGAATGCGACGTCGTTGCTCGCCTCGAGGCGCGGCACCTCTCCCGCATGAAGCGGACGCGCGGGCCGGTGCGGTCCTTCAGCTAACACGGTCGCCCCGGTGGCCGTCTTGATGCGCGCAGCCGCCGGTGAATGGTCCCGGTGCGTGTGGGTGACGAACACATGGGTCACGGTTTCGCCGCGCACTGTTTGGAGGAGCGCGGCGATATGGCTTTCATCAAGCGGGCCCGGGTCGATGATGGCAACGCTTCCTCGCCCCACAATGTACGAAACCGTGCCCCTGAACGTGAACGGGCTCGGATTGTTTGCAAGAACACGGCGCACGCCCGGCAGCACGTCCTCCGCGATCCCGGGCGCAAGATCGAATAGCTTGTCGAACGGAATGTCGTCCATCATGCAAACAGCCGGTATCCAGCGGTGCTTGTGCAGGCAAGGACCGCACTGGCATGGCTGGTCAGCCAATGCCAGTGCTTGCAAAACGAGCAGCCCCGGCTGATGACGCGGTATTTCTTGGCGGTGACAAGGAGAGATGCGATGAAAACGACTGGATCGGCGGTCTGGCGCGGCAGCCTCAAGGACGGCAGAGGCGCCATTTCAACGAAGAGCGGCGCGCTCAAGGACTATCCCTATGGTTTTGCGAGCCGCTTTGAGGGGAAGCCCGGCACCAACCCGGAAGAGCTCATCGGCGCGGCACATGCTGGCTGCTTCACCATGGCCCTGTCCCTCATTCTGAGTGAGGCGAAACTCACGGCCGAGCAGATGGACACGACCGCGGAAGTGACACTCGACAAGGTGGGCGATGGCTATGCCATCACCGCCGTGCATCTGAGCCTCAAAGGCAAGGTCCCCGGCGCTTCTGCGGCAAAGTTTCAGGAGCTCGCCGAAACTGCCAAGGCGGGCTGTCCGGTTTCAAAGCTTTTGAATGCGAAAATCACCCTGGACGTGAATTTGGTCGACTGAGGCATGTCGCGCGTGACATTGCATTAACCGGGAGCCACGGATGACACTCGCCGAACCACAAAAAACGGGTGCAAAGCTCTATCTCGAGGACCTGAAAGTCGGGCAGCGCTTCACGAGTCGATCGCACCTGGTGGACGAGATGCAGATCAAGGCGTTTGCGCGCACATACGACCCGCAGCCGTTCCATTTCGACGAGGAAAGCGCCAAGCCGACGTTGTTTCGCGGCCTCGCGGCGAGCGGCTGGCACACGGCGGCAATCACCATGCGGCTTATGGTAGATAGTGGACTGCCGCTTGCGGGTGGCATTATCGGGGCGGGCGGCGAGATCAGCTGGCCGCAGCCGACGCGTCCGGGCGATGTTCTCACCGTCACCAGCGAGATTGAGGAAATCGTTCCGTCGCGCTCGCGACCCGAGCGCGGCACTGCCCGCGTGCGCAGCGAGACGCGCAATCAGCGCGGCGAAGTGTTGCAAGTGCTCGTTGCGCGGCTGATCGTGCCCCGCCGGATCTCGGCATAGGAGCATCTGTCGTGCGCGATCTGCCGAGCGGCCCCAGGGCCGCGTTGGGCGACACGCGGTCAGTGTAAAGGCCTAACTTTGGCTTGCTCACCACGTATCTCGGTATCGCTGGCCTTCGCTCCCAGAACTCACTATTTTTCGGCCCATTGCTTTTGGGATCTCCAGGACGGCAGCGAAGGCCCGTACATACCTGCGCCTTTTTGCCGGCACAGTAATGCCTTCCTTTAATGCTTACTCCGACTGCCGCTGCGGCAGGTGGAATCGCGTTGCGAGTCCGCCGATAAATCCAGGCTTCAACGCAAATGTGAGCCCATCACACATGTTTCAGCGTAGAACCATCATTGTTGTCGCAATCGCACTGGTTTGCGCCGGCTTGGCATCGGCGCAGGCCGCCGATACCGCATCTCCGAATGATACGGCGCGTTTCCTCGCCGGCATGTCGGTTGAGCCGGGGTCACCGCTCGAACCGCTGACGAAGGACGGCTCGTGGCAACAGCACGCGCGCAGCTTTGACGCTGCTTTCGGCCGCCTCGACCAGGGCCAGCTCGCCCGCATTCGCGCCTGGTCGGCCAGCAATCTGACGGCATCGCGGCCCGCCATGTTCTACATGTTCAGCGGTCCCGACTTCCTTTACGCGAACGCGTTCTATCCGAACGCAAAGACCTATGTCCTCGCTGGGCTCGAGCCGGTGGGCACCGTGCCCGACCTCACCACGCTGCGCGGATCGCTGGCACCGAACCTTTATCATCTGCATGGCTCCATCAGCTCGCTGCTGTCCCACACGTTCTTTATCACCCATCGCATGCGCTCGGATCTGCACGTCGGCAGGGTCAACGGCACGCTGCCTATTCTTTACGTATTCCTCGCGCGCTCGGGGAAAAGCGTGCGCGAGGTATCGCTGGTCAGAATTGACGAGCAGGGTGCGGTACAACCGGATGAGGGCGGTCGCAGCAACGCGGCGCGTGGCGTAAAGATCGTGTTCGCCGGCAGCGATGGTGAGGCACGCACGCTTTACTATTTCAGCACAAACCTGGCCGACGATGGCGTGAAGAGCAGCAGCTTTCTGAAGTTCCTGGAGTCGCTCGGCCCGGGAGACAGCCTCATCAAGAGCGCCTCGTACCTGCTACACTCCGGCGGCTTTACGAAGGTGCGTGACTTTCTGGTCGCCAATAGCGCCGCGATGGTGCAGGACGATTCCGGCGTCCCGCTGCACTACTACGATCCCAAAAAGTGGGATTTGCTACCCTTTGGCCGGTATCTTGGCCCTATCGGTGTCTTCCCCGGACGATATCAGCCGGCTTACGCGGCCCTGTTCAGGAACAGCCGCCCCATCGATTTCGGCATTGGCTACCGTTGGCGGCCTAACGAGTCGAATCTGCTGCTCGCCATAAAGAAGCCGGAGGCGGTGGCCGAGGCAGCGGCCCAGCCCGCACCCGAAGGACAGGCGGAGACGACGCAAGCGAGCGACACCAAAGTGCGCCAACGGCGTCCTTACCGGCACACGTACAGATCGCCGCTGGACTGGTTGCGACTTTCGCGTTGAGCCGCGCGGAAGCGGTGAGAGCGACCGACGACCGCCCACGCAGCTCAGTTGGTGAAATTAATCACCCAAATATTGTTGGTGACGCCAACGCCAATCGTTTTCCACTCGGGCGTAAGCATGTTCTCGCGATGACCCGAAGAATCAATCCATTTCTGCAAGATAAATTCAGCGCCGCCACCGGTTGATCCGCTGCAGGCGGCGTTCTCGCGGAATCGACGCCCGGGAAACCGGGCCCGCATGCGCTCGCGATAGTTATAGTCGTGATGCAGGAACCAGCAGGCGCTCCGCAGGTTCAGCTGATCCGACCAATATTGGGATTCGCGGCTGACGGCGCCATCCAGCTGGACGGGCTTGAGCCCATGCTTCGCCCGGTAGTCATTGACAAGACGACACATGAGAGCAGGCTTGTTCTCTCCGGGACAATGCGGATCGCGAACCGCAGCAGGGCGGTGCGAACTATTTGGGGTATTCGACGGCGCACTGAATGCCAGGTCGTGAGCCTGCAAAAGAAAGCCGACGGACCCGACCAGTAGCAAGCCAAGTCTCATGCTTTAGAAATCCTCGTCCCAGCAACTCCCAACCGCTGCAGCGATGAGCACGGCAATGCAGCAAAGATTTGGCGCCCCTCTGGTAAGGTTGTGGTCGCGAAATGGTCTCGATTTCGACGTAATAGGACCGGAACTCGCAGGGGCTCACATTCGACTATGCAAATCACGCGCCTGAGGACACGAATCGGCAGAATTGCATGGCGCATCTCAGTTGCGCTCTCGCTGCTCTCGCCTGATCTCACCACGGCGCAGGATAAGGGCAGCATCAATCCCGAGCCGCTACCGCCGCTGGCACGCCCCAGTGATCCGGCCATTCCCGCCAAGGAATTGTTTGGTCGCAAAGCGACGCCGGCTTCGCTCGCGACGCATACCATCGGATTTTATTCCAGAGGGTGCCTCGCCGGGGCGAAAGCGCTGCCGCTCGACGGCGAGACGTGGCAGGTGATGCGCCAGTCGCGCAACCGCAACTGGGGGCACCCGAATTTGGTTCGCTTCCTCGAACGTCTTGCAAATCAAGCGCCCAAAATCGGTTGGCGCGGGCTGCTGGTGGGCGACATGTCTCAGCCGCGCGGCGGGCCTATGTATACCGGGCATTTCAGCCATCAGGTTGGGCTCGACGCGGATATCTGGCTCACGCCCATGCCCGACCGAAAGCTGACCCGGCAAGAACGCGAAGAGATGATGTCCACCGTGGTGGTTGCGCAAGATGGCAAGGACGTGGACCCCGATGTGTGGACACCGGCACACGCCGCGATAATCAAGGCAGCCGCCAAGGACCCGCAGGTCTCGCGTATCTTCGTCAACCCTGCAATCAAGAAAGCGCTGTGCCGCGATGCTGGCCGCGAGCGCGCCTGGCTCAGAAAAGTGCGGCCGTGGTATGGGCACGATTACCACTTCCATGTGCGCATTTACTGCCCCGCGGACAGTCCCGGCTGCTTGTCGGAGCCGCCGCTTGCAGGTGACGAGGGCTGCAGCGCCCACGATCTCGACCGCTGGTTCACCGATGCCGTCCTGCATCCGAAGACAACGCCCGCGGCGCTCAGGGAGAAGCCTCCGCTGAGAATGGCCGACCTGCCCGCCGCCTGCCGTCAGATTCTCTCGGCACCCTAGGGCGCGTTCATGCGGACAGACAGACAGCGCCTGCGCATACTCGCCCGCGCTCTGGTATTTGCCGCAGCCGCAGTTTCTGGCGCTGCTCCCGCCCACGCGCAGAGCTATCCGTCGCGCTCGATCGAGATGATTGTGCCGTTTCCGGCGGGCTCGATCACCGACACCATGGCGCGCGCAATGCAGAGCGAATTTTCCAGGGCGCTCGGACAGACGGTCAACATCGCGAACAAGGATGGCGGCTTGGGCACGCTCGGCATGATCGATCTCGCGCGTGCGGCGCCCGACGGCTACACGATTGCATTTACGTCGAATAATCCGCTCAGCGCACAGCCGCATGTGCAGAAGGTGCCTTATGGGGCGGCAAGCTTCCGCCACATCTGCCTCGCCTATCACACTCCACTCGTGCTGGTCGGAGGACTGCAGGCGCCGTTCAAGACGGCCGAGGAACTTGTCGAATCCGCTCGGGCGAAGCCCGAATTCCTCGTCTATGGCTATCCGGGGGTGGCGACCCAACAGCATCTCGGCATGCTCGCCGTGCTTAAGGCGATCGGCGCGAATGGACGCGGGGTCCCGTTCACCTCAGGCGCCGCGGCCTTGCGCGCGCTCTTTGACGGCACCGTGATGACAATGGTGGAAACGCCGGCCGTCGCTCCAGCGACAAACTTTCCGGTGCTTGCCGCGCTGTCCGAGGAGCGCGTGCAAGCGCTTCCCGACGTGCGCACGCTCAAAGAGGTTGGATATCCGGCCACCGCGTTCATAGCCGGAGGCTTGGTCGCCCCCGCGAACATTCCGGCTGCCGCGGGCGAGGCGCTCGAAAAGGCATGCGCCGCGGCAACCGCAAGCCCGGAATACAAGATAATGGCGCAGCGCCTGAACATCAAGCCGCGCTATGTGTCCGGCGAGGACTTCCGCAAGCTGGTAGAAAAAGAGTGGGCGGAAAACGGCGAGATTATCGCGCGCGCCGGCCTCGCCGGAGCAAAACAAGAATAAAGCTCAATCAAGCACGCGTTGGCGGCACGCCGCCAGATCAGGTGACGCAGTACTTCGTGAGTCAAGGCAGCTCGCTCGCTCGCGCACGCGCGCGAGCAGGCCATGGCCCGGATCGGCCAGCAGGTGCAGACTCAAGCGGCGTACCTCGCCTATATCGACGTGTTCTGGCTCCTGATGCTGATCTCGCTTGCGACGGTGCCGCTGGCACTGTTTTTGCGCAAGATATAGCTGGGCCAGGCCGCTCCGGCAGGCCATTAATCCCGCGCACTAATGTGGCGGTTCAGAAGTCCGCATCATTCTTGCGGCGACTTCAATTGCGGACTTCTGAACCAAAGCCACATTAGATCAATAAGTTGCTAGTGTCCTTCGATTCCGAAGTTCGTAAATGCGGGTGCTGCACGACGAAACGAACTTCGGAATCGGGACACCAGCGTTGTTTGACCGCGCGCGGAGCATTTGCCAGACACGCTGCTCCGAGCGTTTGGAAAGCCTTCATGCCCACACGTCGATCGCTGATTGCAATTGCCGCCGCTCTCCTGATCTGCAGCAGCGCCGGCGCTCAGGAAAAATCTATTGTGGTCGCCTCGACGACCTCGACGCAGGACTCAGGCCTGTTCGGTCACATTCTGCCGCTGTTCAAGGCGAAGACCGGCATTGATGTGAAGGTCATCGCGCAGGGTACCGGCCAGGCGCTCGATACTGGCCGCCGCGGAGACGCCGACGTGGTTTTCGTGCACGCAAAGGCAGCCGAGGAAAAGTTTCTCGCCGAAGGCTTCGGCGTCAAGCGCTACCCGGTCATGTACAACGACTTTATTCTGGTTGGGCCGAAAAGCGATTCCGCCGGCATCAAAGGATCCAGGGACATTGTTGCTGCGCTCAGGACAATCAAGGAGAAGGCACTGCCCTTCATCTCACGCGGCGACCGGTCCGGCACGCACATTGCCGAAATCAATCTCTGGAAGCTCGCCGGTATCGACATCGCCGCCGAACGCGGCCCCTGGTATAAGGAGATCGGCTAGGGCATGGGAGCGGCACTCAACACTGCTTCCGCATCGGACGCCTATGTACTCTCCGACCGGGGCACCTGGCTCGTTTTCAAAAACGAGGGAAATCTGGTCATCGAGGTGCAACGTGACAAGCGCCTGTTCAACCAGTACGGCGTCATGCTGGTGAACCCGCAAAAACATCCGCACGTCAAAAGGGAGCTGGGCGGGGCGTTCATCGATTGGCTGGTGTCTCCCGACGGACAGAAGGCGATCGCCGACTACAAGATCAACGGCGAGCAGCTGTTTTGTCCGAACGCGAACGATCCCACCGCATGAGGGGCGATGGCGCGTAGGAAATTCGCCTGGGCGGCGCTTCCCGACGAGCAGCTGCTCAAGCTTCGGTTTCGCGATCTCAAGCTCACGGTCGAGGGGACCTGGCTCGAGGACTGCCTCCACAATCTGCACGATGAGCTCGAGCAGCGGGGCATACGCGTGCGGCCCCACGCCTGGATTTCGAGCGAATGGTTCAGTCCGGAAAACACGCCGGGCATCGCCATTCCTTTTTATCTGGCGCACCCTCGCCTCATGCGCCTCGAGAAAAAGAAGATCATCGACATCGAGGGCGGCACCTGGTCCGAGTGCATGCGCATTCTGCGCCATGAAGCGGGACACGTGGTGCAACACGCCTATCAACTGCATCGCCGCCGTCAGTGGCAGCAGCTGTTCGGCCCCTCCTCGCGACGGTATCCGCGGTATTACCGTCCTAATCCGGCAAGCAGAAACTTCGTCCAGCATCTGCGGCTGTGGTACGCACAGAGCCATCCCGACGAGGACTTTGCGGAGACATTCGCAGTATGGCTGCGACCGCGGTCGAACTGGCGCACGCGCTATAACGGATGGCCGGCGCTCAAGAAGCTTGAATATGTCGACGAGTTGATGGCCGAGATTGCTGCGCAGCGGCCGCTGCTCACCCGTCGCGAGCGGGTCGAGCCGCTCTCGCAGCTGACGCAAACTCTGGCCGAGCACTACCGCAAGAAGCAGGCGCTCTATGCGTTCGAGACGCCGAAGACCTACGACCGCGATCTGTTGCGCCTGTTCTCCGCCGATCCCAGGCACCGCCGTTCGCCTCCGGCATCACTGTTTATCAGGCGCAATCGTGCAAAGATCAGACAAATTGTTGCCAGGTGGACCGGCGAGTATCAGCTCACGCTGGATGCGCTGTTGGACGATATGATTGTCCGCTGCCGCGAGCTTAAATTGCGCGCAGCAGGCCCGGAGCGACAATTGATCATGGAGTTCACGGTGCTGTTGACGGCCAAGACCGTGCACGCGCTCTTCGGACCCCTACGGCGAAGGTGGGTCGTCTTATGAAACCGCTGCGCGTTCTCGTGCTCGTGCACCCGGACCTGGTACCTCCGGAATCGCATAAGGGTTATAGCGAGCAGGAGATCAATGAGTGGAAGACCGAATACGACGTGGTGAGCACGCTGCGCGAGGCCGGACACGAGGTGCGCCCGCTGGGTGTGCATGACGAGCTTAAGCCGATTCGCGACGACATCGAAGGCTGGAAGCCCGATGTGGTGTTCAGCCTGCTCGAGCAGTTCCACGGCGAGGTCATCTACGACCACAATGTGGCGAGCTATCTCGAGCTCAGCCGCATTCCCTATACCGGGTGCAACCCGCGCGGACTGATGCTCGCGCGCGGCAAGGACCTCTCGAAGACGCTCGTGCATTATCACCGGATTCGAGTGCCGGCGTTCGCGGTATTCCCCATGCATCGCAAAATTCGGCGCCCCGCAAGGCTTGCCTTGCCGCTGATCGTCAAGAGCCTGATCGAGGATGCGTCCTACGGGATTTCGCAAGCCTCCGTCGTCGATACGGACGAAAAGCTGCAGGAGCGCGTCACCTTCATTCACGAGCGCATCGGCACGCCCGCCATCGCCGAGCAGTACATCGAGGGGCGCGAGATCTATGTCGGCGTGCTCGGCAACGACCGCTTGCGCGCGCTCCCGGTGTGGGAACTGCATTTCGGAAATATGACACCGGGCTCATGGCGCATCGCCACCGAGAAGGTCAAACACGATCCCGACTATCAGGAGCGCCGCGGCATCCTGCACGGTCCGGCGAAAGATCTTAAACCCGAGCTCTGCACCCACATCCAGCGAACGGCCAAACGCATCTACCGGACGCTGGGACTGGATGGCTATGCGCGCATCGATTTCCGCCTCTCCGCCGACGAAGTCCCGTATTTTCTCGAGGCCAATCCCAATCCGGAGATCGCGCGCAGTCAGGAATTTGCGGCTGCGGCGCTCTGCGACGGCGTGGCCTATCCGGAGCTGCTGCAGCGCATTGTGGCGCTGGGCATGAGCCGGGCGGCCTCGACGGCAGCAGTGTGCTGATCCGGCGCGCTGCTGGCGAATCGGCGATGACATGCGTCCACTGCTGCATCCGCATCTGCTCAACGGCCGGACCGGCGATCCGGCGCTCTATATCGAAACGCTGTTCGAAACGCGCGCGATCCTGTTCGATCTCGGCGATATAACCGCGCTGCCACCGCGCAAAATCCAACGACTCGATCATGTGTTCGTGTCACATACGCATGTCGATCACTTCTTCGGTTTCGATCGCCTTCTCCGCGTGTTGGTAGGTCGCGACAAGACGATCAATCTTTATGGTCCCGAGAGGTTTATCGACCAGGTCCAGCACAAGCTTCAGGCCTACCGCTGGAACCTGGCCGACCGTTACGCGTGCGACCTCATCTTCATCGTGGCCGAGGTCGGTGCATCGAGAGCATGTCGCACAGCGCGCTTCAGCCTGAAGAATGCGTTTGCTCCCGAGCCGCTCGAGACCGGCGTCGTGCAGGAGGGCACTCTCTTTCAGGAGCGAGGGTTTGGAGTTTCAACCGCAGTTCTGGAGCATGGCACACCATGTCTGGCCTTCGCGATGAAGGAGGCGGAGCACGTCAACATCTGGAAAAACCGGCTTGCGGAGATGAGCTTGCCGGTGGGGCCGTGGTTGCGCGAGCTCAAGCGCGCGGTCGTCGAGGGCAGGCCGGACGATTACACGATACGCACACCCGACGGGCAACAAACGCGGCTCGAGCGGCTGCGCCATCTGTTGACGATCACTGCCGGCCAGAAAATCGCCTACGTCACGGACGTCTCCGACACTGCGGAGAATCGCGATGCGATCGTCAAGCTCGCAAACGGCGCCGACATTCTGTTCATTGAGGCGGCTTTCGCCAAGGCGGATGCGCCGCTTGCAGCCGAGCGCGCCCACTTGACGACTGCGGCTGCTGGAGAAATTGCGCGCGCCGCGGGAGTGCGGCGCGTCGAGCCGTTCCATTTCTCGCCGCGCTACGAGGGAGAGGAGCAGCGCATGCTCGATGAGGTGATGGCAGCGTTTGCGGGATCGACCGCGTAGGGTGCCTATGCGGCGAGCGCCTTCATTTCCTTGTATAACCTTCAAAGCCGATGCCGGGCAGGTCAGGCATGGTGATGTAGCTGTTCTCGACTTTCACGCCGTCGTGGGAAACCCGCCGAACGGCTGAAACAGATCCGGGTATGACTCATTGCCGCCGAGGCCAAGGCCCGCCGCGATGTTGAGCGACATCTGGTGCCCGCCGTGCGGAATGCAGCGCGACGGCGACCAGCCGTGCTGGCGCAGCATGGCGAGAGTGCGCAGATACTCCACGAGCCCGTAGCTCAGCGCACAGTCGAACTGCAGCCAGTCGCGATCGGCACACATTCCGCCATAGCGGATGAGATTGCGCGCGTCCTGCATGGAAAACAGGTTCTCGCCCGTTGCCATTGGTTTGTCATAGTAAGTGCGCAAGACCGCCTGCAGCTCGAAGTCGAGCGGATCGCCGGGCTCCTCGTACCAGAACAGATCGTACTGCGAGAGCGCTTTGGCGTACGCAATGGCGGTGTCCAGGTCGAAGCGGCCGTTGGCATCGACACACAGTCGTTGGCCATTTTGTAGGATCCCGAGCACCGCCTCGATGCGCCGGAGGTCCTCCTCGAGGGAAGCGCCGCCGATCTTCATTTTCACGACCGTGTACCCACGATCGATATACCCGCGCATCTCATCCTGCAGCCCGTCGTAGTTCTTGCCGGGATAATAGTAACCCCCGGCCGCATAGACGAAGACACGCCGATTCGGCTTGCCATCGCCGTAGCGTTCCGCCAGGAGCGCAAACAATGGCTTGCCGGCAATCTTCGCCACTGCATCCCAAACCGCCATGTCGATGGTACCGATGGCAACCGAGCGCTCTCCGTGACCTCCCGGCTTCTCGTTCGTGTACATGCAGGCCCACACCTTGTGCGGGTCCAGGTTGTCTCCTTCCTCCATCAAGAGTGATCTCGGATCAGCGTCGAGCACGCGGGGAATGAAGCGCTCACGCATGAGCGTGCCCTGGCCATACCGGCCGTTGGAATTGAACCCGTAGCCGACGACGCGTTTGCCTTCACGCACGGCATCAGTAACAACGGCTACCAGACTGAGCGTCATCTTGCTGAAATCGATGTAGGCGTTGCGAATCGGCGAGCTGATGGGGAATGTCTTTTCGCGAATCTCGGTAATTCTCATCGCGCCCTCCGCTACTTCAGCCGTCATCCTTGGAGGCTCGCTTCGCTCCGCTCGCTCGCGCCTCAGGATGACGGGATGACCGTCCGCGCCTATCATAAAGATACGCTCTCCGGGAGCGTGCTGCTGATCTCCTGAAATGTCGGAATTCGGCGATTACTTCTTGTGCGGGATTGGCGGCAGCGGCATGATGCCGCTTGCCCTCATCGTGCAAGCCAGGGGCGCACGGGTCGAGGGCTCCGACCGCGCGCTCGACCAGGGGCGCAATACGGACCGGTTTGATTTTTTGCGCTCACGCGGCGTGCTGCTTCATCCGCAGGACGGCAGCGGCGTGCGCCGGGCGTCGCAGATCCTGGTTACCTCGACGGCGGTCGAGGAGAGTGTCCCCGACGTTCAGGCCGCGCGCCGCGTCGGCGCTGCCGTGATGACGCGTGCGCAGCTTCTCGCGCAGCTCTTCAACGCAGCTCCGTTGGGCGTCGGCGTTGCCGGCACAAGCGGCAAATCCACCACCGTCGGCATGCTCGGCTGGATCCTGCAACGCGCCGGCAAGAGCCCGACCATCATGAACGGCGCGGACATGAAGAACTTCGTGGACGCGGATACGCCGTTTGCAAGCGCGCGCGTGGGCAACGGCGAGATCTTCGTCAGCGAAGTCGACGAGAGCGACGGCTCGATTGCTCTCTTTGCGCCGCACGTCGCAGTCATCAACAACATCTCGCTCGATCACAAGCCGCTCGTCGAGCTGCGCCCGCTGTTCCGCGACTTCGCTGCCAAGGCACAGCAGGTGGTGCTCAATCTCGATAATCCGGAAGCCGCAGCGCTCCTGATGGGCTTGCGGCCGGGGCAGGCGATCACCTACGGGCTCAATAGCGAGCAGGCGCAGCTGTTCGCACCGATGCCGAGCCAATCGCCTGATGGCATTGCGTTTCAACTCAAGGCAGAGACGGGAGAGACGGTCGATGTCGATCTGAAAGTGCCCGGCCTGCACAACGCCGCCAACGCCCTCGCCGCACTTTGTGCGGCAAAAGCCTGCGGTATCCCGCTTGCAGCGGCGGCAGCGCATCTGCGCGAGTTCGCCGGGATCCGCCGCCGTCTGGAGCTGGTCGGCAGCGCGAACGGGATAACGGTAATCGACGACTTTGCGCACAACCCCGACAAGATCACAGCGACCTTGCAAACACTTCACTCCTTTCCCGGCCGTCTCCTGCTGATGTTTCAGCCCCATGGCTACGGTCCGCTTCGCCTGATGCGTGACGAGCTGACAGAAACTTTCACAGTCGGGCTGGACGACGATGACATCCTTGTGATGCCCGAGCCTCTCTATTTCGGTGGAACGGTCGAACGCAGTGTGCGCAGCAGGGATATTGCGGGCGAGATACACCGCCGCGGCCGAAAAGCCTTTGCTTTTGCCGATCGCATCGCCTGCGGCGAGGCGCTCCTCGGGTGGGCGAGGCGCGGCGATCGTATCGTGGTCATGGGTGCCCGCGACGATTCACTGTCCCAGTTCGCGCGCGAGCTGCTCGGCCGTCTCGCAGCCGGAAAGGACCTGTCGCTCCCACTCTTGCCTACCTAGATTAACAGAGAACGAAAGCGCTCCGGAGTGAGAGGTGCTTGCATGAACCCGACCGGAACACTGCACGATCTCGGACAAAGCCTGTGGCTGGACAGCATCAGCCGCGAGCTTCTCAACAGTGGCACGCTGCAGCGCTACGTCGATGCGTTCGCGGTCACCGGGCTGACGTCCAATCCGACCATTTTCGATCACGCCATCCGGAACAGCGCTGCCTATGATGCCGACATTGCCCGACTGGGGCCGTCCGCCAGATCGAAAGAAGACCTGTTCTTTTTTCTTGCGATTGCCGATCTGGTCCGGGCCGCCGAGCTGTTGCAGCCCGCCTTCGCGCGTACCGACGGCGTAGATGGCTGGGTGTCGCTGGAGCTCTCGCCGCTGCTCGCCCATGATACCGAGCGCTCCGTCGCGGCGGCGCGCGATCTCCATGGGCGGGCAGGCAAGCCCAACCTGTTCATCAAGATTCCCGGCACTCCGGAAGGCATACCGGCCATCGAGGCCGCAATCTTCGCCGGCATCCCCATTAACGTGACGCTGCTCTTTTCGGCAGAGCAATATGTCGCGGCGGCCGATGCTTACTGGCGTGGCATTGAGCGGCGCATCAAGGCGGGGCTTAACCCGGCGGTCGCCTCCGTGGCATCGCTCTTCGTCAGCCGCTGGGACGTTGCCGCAAACAAAATCGTGCCGCAAAGCCTGCACAATCGGCTCGGGATCGCGGTCGCGCAGCGCACTTACAGAGCCTATCGGGAGCGGCTCGCCTCGAGCCGGTTTCAGCGGTTGGCCAATGCCGGGGCGCGCGCACAGCGGCTGCTCTGGGCGAGCACCGGAACAAAGGACCCCGCGGCATCCGACATACTTTATGTGGAAGCACTCGCCGCGCCATTCACCATCAACACCATGCCGGAAGGCACACTGAAGGCCTTTGCCCAGCACGGCCGCGTGACCGAGCCCCTGCCGCCCGACGGCGGCGATTGCGAAAAAGTGCTTGCGGAGTTCGCCAAGGCAGATGTCGATCTCGACGCGCTGGCATCCCGGCTTCAGGAGGACGGTGCCGCATCGTTCTCGAAGTCATGGAACGATCTCCTCAACTGTATTGATTCCAAGAGCGACGCGATCCGCAAAGCGAGCTGATCGTGTAGCGTGTAGCCCGGATTGCGCGCAGCGCAAGCCGGGGCCGTCCCGGATTTCGCTTCGCTCAATCCGGGCTACGATCGGCAGGGAGAAATACGTGTCAGAGGCGGCGGCGGAAGAACGAGTGAAAAGTCCGCGTACTCTGCCTGCCTGGACCGCGCTCGAAGCGCATGCCCGCGAAATCAACAAGCTGCATCTGCGCCAATTGTTTGCTCAGGACCCGCAACGGGGCGAGCGGTTCGCCGTCGAAGCGGCGCAGATCTATTTCGATTATTCGAAAAACCGCATCACCGAGCAAACGCTGAAGCTCTTGCTTGCGCTGGCGCAACAGGCAGGGCTGAAGCAGCGAATTGCTGCGATGTTCGCCGGCGAACGCATCAACGTCTCGGAGCGCCGCGCGGCGCTGCATGTGGCGTTACGCGCCCCGCGCGGCGCATCCTTTTTTCACGACGGCCGAAATGTCGTGCCGGAGGTGCACGCGGTACTGGACAAGATGGCCGAGTTCACCAACGCGCTGCGCAGCGGGGCCTGGAAGGGGGCGACCGGCAAGCGCATTCGCAACGTCATCAATATCGGTATCGGCGGCTCCGATCTCGGGCCGGTGATGGCCTACGAGGCGCTCAAGCATTACTCCGAGCGCTCCATGAGCTTTCGATTTATCTCCAATATCGACGGGACGGACTTCGTCGAAGCGGTGCGCGATCTCGATGCGGCGGAGACCTTGTTCGTCGTTTCCTCGAAAACATTCACCACGCTGGAGACGATGACGAATGCGCGCAGCGCGCGCGAATGGCTGCTTGCCGGCATCGGTGGCGAGGAATCGGCGATTGCCCGCCATTTCGTCGCGGTTTCCACAAATGCGGACGAGGTCTCAAAGTTCGGCATCGATCCTAAAAACATGTTCGTGTTCTGGGATTGGGTGGGCGGGCGCTATTCCATGGATTCCGCCATTGGCCTTTCCACCATGATTGCGATTGGCCCCGAGCATTTCCGCGACATGCTGACCGGTTTTCACGAAATCGACGGACATTTTCGCAGCGCGGCTTTCGAGCGCAACATTCCGGTGCTCATGGGTCTGCTTGCGCTCTGGTACAACAACTTCTTCGCCGCCCAGACGGTGGCGGTGCTGCCGTACGAGCAGTACCTCAAGCGCTTTCCCGCCTATCTCCAGCAGCTGACCATGGAGAGCAACGGCAAGCACGTGCGGCTCGATGGTGAGCGCGTCGACTACGACACCGGTCCGATCTACTGGGGCGAGCCGGGCACCAACGGGCAGCATTCATTCTATCAGCTCATTTATCAGGGCACGCGCCTCGTTCCCTGCGACTTCATCGCCTTTGCGCAAACCCTCAATCCGGTCGGTGCGCACCATGACATGCTCCTGGCGAACGTGTTTGCGCAGGCCGAGGCGCTTGCCTTCGGCAGGACGGGAGCCGAGGTGAAGGCGGAAGACACACCGGATTGGCTCGTTCCACATCGCATCTGCGAAGGCAACCGGCCGTCCAATACGCTGTTGCTCGATAGACTGACGCCCTCCGCACTGGGCAAGCTCGTCGCGCTCTATGAGCGCAATGTCTTTACGCAGGGCGCGATCTGGCACATCGATTCATTTGATCAATGGGGCGTCGAGCTTGGCAAGGTGCTGGCGCAGCGCATCATTCCCGAGCTTTCGAGCCCGACCGAGCCCAAGCCGGCACACGACAGCTCCACGAACGCGCTGATCCGCCGGTATCGGACATTGAAAAAGAATGGGTGAAGTACGAACGCAAGCATCAGCGACAGATGCAGGCCTGCTCCCTCTCCCGTTGGGAGAGGGATGGGGTGAGGGGTTTTGTCCTCTCGATAAGTCTGGCCCCCCTCACCCCAACCCTCTCCCCGCTGGGGAGAGGGGGCCCGCAGGCGTTCGCCGCAGGATAGGAGAG
>JBKPOZ010000219.1:0-6025 GCA_046733355.1 Pseudomonadota bacterium
CTACCAGGACAACAAGCTGATCAACAACGCGTTCATGATCAGCGGCCGGCAGGTGGATCTGCGTAACCTTACAATGCCGGTCCTCAACGTGTTCGCCAAGGACGATCACATCATCCCACCTGCGACGTCCCAGGCGCTCGGCGCAAAGGTCGGTACCAGGGACTATACGGAGCTCGCTTTGCCGGGCGGGCACGTCGGCGTATTCGTCGGCGGAAAGTCCCAGGCGTTGCTGGGTTCCGGGATCGCCAAGTGGCTTGCCCAGAGGGAATAGGTGTATGGCGCTCAAGAACAAGATCGTTTCGGCCGACGAGGCGATCGCCATCATCCGTGACGGCGACACGGTATGCGTCTCCGGTTTCGTCGGCATCGGCACGCCGGACGAGCTGATCCTCGCGCTCGAGCGCCGGTTCCTGAAGGAGCGCCACCCCTGCGGTCTCACGCTGGTGTTTGCCGCAGCGCCCGGCGACGGCAAAGAGCGCGGCCTCAACCGCCTTGCCCACAAAGATTTGCTCAAGCGCGTGGTCGGCGGCCACTGGAGCCTGGTGCCCAAACTATGCGAGCTGGCGCTCAACAACGAGATCGAGGCCTATAACCTGCCGCTTGGGTGCATCTCCCATCTCTACCGCGAGATCGCCGCGCGCCGGCCCGGCGCGATCTCCAAGGTAGGACTGCGCACGTTCGTCGACCCGCGTGAGCAGGGCGGAAAGGTCAGCAGCGTGACGACCGAGGATCTGGTCGAGCTGATGCAGATCGATGGCGAGGAATGGCTCCGCTACAAGACGTTTCCTATCAACGTCGCATTCATCCGCGGGACCACTTGCGATCCCAACGGCAACGTCACCATGGAGCGCGAGGCTCTCACCCTCGACAACCTCTCAGCCGCCATGGCAGCGAAGAATTCGCGCGGCTTCGTGATCGTGCAGGTCGAGCGCATCGCGGCCGCGGACTCGCTCAATCCACGTGAGGTGCAGATACCCGGCATTCTGGTCGATTGCGTCGTCCTCTCCGAAGCCAACAATCATCTCCAGACGTACGGGACGCAGTACAATCACGCCTACTCCGGCCGGCAACGCGTGCCACTCGACCGGATCGAGCCAATGGAGCTCGACGAACGCAAGATCATCGCGCGGCGCTGCGCCTTCGAGCTGCCGCTCGGCGGCGTGGTGAACCTGGGCATCGGCATCCCGGAAGGCGTCGCTGCGGTGGCGGCAGAGGAGCGAATTCTTAAATACGTGACGCTGACCGCCGAGCCCGGAATTGTCGGCGGCATTCCCCAGGGCGGACTCGATTTCGGGGCGGCGCTCAATCCTGAGGCGGTCATCCAGCAGAACCAGCAATTCGACTTTTATGACGGCGGGGGGCTCGATCTCGCCTGCCTCGGCATGGCGCAGGCCGACGCGGAGGGCAACGTCAACGTCAGCCGGTTCGGGCACAAGCTCGCGGGCGCCGGCGGTTTCATCAACATTTCCCAGAACGCAAAGAAGCTTCTGTTCGCGGGAACGTTCACTGCCGGCGGTCTCAAGGTCGAGCTCAGCGGCGACGCACTCGTGATCGCAGCGGAAGGACGCGCGCAGAAGTTCATCGACCGGGTCGAGCAGATCACTTTCAGCGGCATCTACGCTGCGGAAACAGGTCAGCCGGTATTCTATGTAACCGAGCGCTGCGTGTTCCAGCGGACCCGCGAGGGCATGCAGCTCATCGAGGTCGCACCGGGAATCGACGTGGAAAGAGACATCGTGCGACACATGAAATTCAAGCCGATCATAAAGGATCCGCAGCCGATGAACCCCCTGATCTTCAAGCCGGATCCCATGGGGCTTGAACAGCTGCTTCTTGGCCTAAGTCTCAGCGAGCGGATCTCCTACGACCAGGACCGCAACACGATATTCATCAATTTCGAAGGCTTCCAGGTCCGCACCGTGGCCGATGTCGACCTCGTCCGGCGCGAGATGGAAAGCCGGTGCAAGGCGATCGGCCGCAAGGTCGCGCTGGTGGCGAACTACGATGGTTTCTATCTTGATCCGATGGTCAGTGACGCCTACTTCTCGATGATTACATACATGCAGAACCGCTATTATTCAAACGCATCGCGTTACACCACCAGCGCCTTCATGCGCTTGAAGCTCGGGTCGGCACTTGCGGAACGAAACCTTGCGCCGCATGTTTTCGAAACTTGGACCGAGGCTCAGGCTTTCAGCGCCGCCCAGTCGCGTGTGTGATCGCGTGCCGAATTCCTCAGGAAACTTCCCATATCCCAACGGGAAAACTTGCGTAGGCGTGCTGCTTCGTGCCTCGCCGATCGATCGCCGCAGGTCGTGAGGGTTCGATGTTCTCGTTTGCCGGCGCGCATAAGGACACCTCGGAGCGCCAATTGGAGCCGGATCGGGCTGGAACGCTCCGCGGTCTTTCGCTGACCGGCTTCCACCGGATTGCCTATGTCGATTGGGGCCCTCTGGAAGGCGCGATTCCTGTCCTGTGCGTGCACGGACTGAGTCGGCAGGGGCGCGATTTCGACTACATGGCCGTTGAGCTTGCGGCGATGGGACGAAGGGTGATCTGTCCTGACTTGGTCGGACGCGGCCGCAGCGGCAAGCTGCGCAATTCCAACGAATATGCGCTCCCGCAATATTGTGCCGACATGAATGCGCTGATGGCGCGGCTCGACAGCGAGCAGGTTGACTTCGTCGGCACTTCGCTCGGGGGACTGATCGGGATGGTGCTTGCGGGCATGCCCGGCAATTCCATTCGCCGTCTCGTGGTCAACGATATCGGCCCTTTCCTCCCTTGGAAGGGGCTTGCACGCATCGGGACTTATCTCAGCGCGATGCCCCCTGATTTCCGCGACCTCGGCGAGGCGGAGGCTTACTTCCGCGAGGTTCTTGCGCCGTTCGGCCATCTAACGGACGAGGAATGGATGCACATCACCCGTCATAGCGTGGAGTGGCATGCAAGCCACGAGCGCTACGTCACGCTCTTCGATCCTCAGATTGTCCGGGCGTTCCGCAATCCCTGGCACTACAGCCTTGACCTCTGGAAATACTGGACGGCCATCGAAGTCCCAATCCTGGTGATCCGAGGCGAAGAGTCGGATATGCTCCCGGCAGACCTTGCAAGGGACATGATGCGGCGCAATCCGAGGTCGCGCGTTGTCGAGATGAAGGGCTGTGGCCACGCGCCGCCGCTGATGAGTACCGATCAGATCAAACTCATTTCGGACTTCCTGACTTCCCAGCGGCCGTTTGCCTGATCACAGGACCATTTAGCCCGCGTCGTTTGCTAAATCCAAGCCTTCTTGATTGGCAAGAATGCCGTAGTAGTGCGAACATCGGAAAGTAGTACTGTTCCTCGCCGGAGGATGCGGCAATATGGGATATGACCGCCGAGCCTTCGCAGCTGGATTGGCCAGCTTGGTGCTGTGGCCCCTTTGTTCAAGGGTAGCTTACGGCCAACAGCTTGAACGACCGGCACTCAAGCTTGGTGTCGCCAACAAGGCACATCTCTATTATTTGCCGCTCACGCTGGCCGAGAGACGAGGCCACTTCAAGGATTACGGCTTAACAGTAGTGACAAGCGATTTCGAAGGTGGCGGGCAGTCGCTTGAGGCGCTCCTTGCGGGATCGGTCGACGTCGTGACGGGCGCGTACGAGCACATGCTGTACACGCAGGCCAAAGGGCAGGACATACGTGCCGTCATCGAGCTCGGCCGGTTTCCCGGAATTGTGCTCGGGGTCGGAAAAGACCGGCCGTTCAAATCGCACGCGGACCTCAAGGGCATGAAAATCGGCGTGACGGCCCCCAACTCCTCCAGCCACTTCTTCGTCCTTTATCTGATGGCGAAGGCAGGCCTTGCACCGGCAGATGCGACCTTCGTTGGCGTGGGCGGGGGACCGGCGGCAGTCGATGCGATGAAGGCCGGCGATATTGATGCAATCTCCAATTTTGATCCAGTGATCACGCGGCTGCAGCAGGACGGCGCCATCCGCATCATCACCGACACCCGCTTTCCGCGCGTGAACTACGAAATCTTTGGCGGCACTAATCCGGCTGCCGTTCTCTACGCCAAACAGGAGTTTATCGCGGCGAACCCGAACACGATACAGGCATTGGTCAACGCCTTCTATAAGACGTTGAAGTGGATCGCCACTGCGACGACCGATGAGATCGTCGACACCGTTCCGACCAATTACTTCCTCGGCGACCGCGCGATCTATATCAAAGCTTTGAAAGCGAACCTGCTCGTCTACTCCAAGACGGGCATCATCACGCGTCAAGGAATGAACAGCGCCCTCAACATGCTCGCAACGTTCGATCCTGATCTGCGAGGCGCAAAGATCGACCTACAAAAGACTTTCGACGATCGGTTCATTCGGCGCGCGACCGTCCTGTTCGACGATCCGACGAACAGCGATTTGGAGAACGATGAGCGCCGCCCCGAGGTCGATCTCAAGACGTTCCGCGACTGAGCGGCCCCACGCGTGACACTAAAACAACTTTCAGAACAGTGAGTGAGAGCTGATTGGGAGGAAACAATGCAACAGAGCGTCTCGGCCTCGGCCTCTCCCCAATCGTTGCACAGCGCCGAGCCATGGTGGCCCTACGGATGGTGGAAGATCGTGGACATCCGGATCGGGATCATCCCCGTTCCGATCTATGTTATTCTTGTAGGACTGCTCGCGGGCTTTACCTATACCGGCGACATCAAGGGCGAAGTATCGACCATGATCGCCGTCCTCGTGATCGGGGGATTTACCTGCGCTGAAATCGGAAAGCGTACGCCCGTACTTCGCAATATTGGCGCCGCGGCGATTTTCGCGACCTTCGTACCTTCCGCCCTTGCCTATTACAAGCTGCTGCCGTTGCAAATTGAGAAGTCCATCATCGAATTCACGAAGTACACAAACTTTCTCTACCTGTTCATCGCCTGCATCATTGTTGGCAGCATCTTGGGCATGGACCGTCGGGTTCTGGTCAAAGGATTCCTGAAGATCTTCGTGCCGCTCGCCATCGGCTCGATCGTTGCGGGCATCGTCGGTACGATTGTTGGCACATTGCTCGGGCTTGGCGTCTATCACACGTTCTTTTTTGTCGTGGTCCCCATCATGGCAGGCGGCGTCGGCGAGGGAGCTATACCGCTCTCTATCGGATATTCCGAAATTATCGGCCAACCGCAGGGTGACGTGTTCGCCCAAGTTCTACCGCCCGTGATGCTCGGCAGCCTCACGGCGATCTTGCTATCGGGTACGCTCAATTTCGTCGGCAAGCGCTATCCGCAGCTGACCGGCGAGGGACGCCTTCAGCCCGGCGAGCATGACGACATGGACACCTCGCGAGAAGATACCGAGGACGAAACAGGTGCTCCCATCGACGTAAGCACGGTGGCGGCGGCCGGTCTAGCCGCGATCACGCTCTATCTTATGGGCGTCATGTGTCACCGACTGTTTGGCCTCCCAGCCCCAGTTGCGATGCTGTTCCTCGCTGTGCTTGCGAAGTTGACAAGTGCAGTTTCGCCGCATCTGCAGCGGGGTGGCTTCGTGGTCTACAAGTTCTTCTCGACCGCCGTGACCTATCCGCTGCTGTTTGCCATCGGCGTATCGATGACCCCGTGGGATAAGCTCATCGCTGCGTTCAACCTCCCGAATCTCATCACCATTGTGAGTACCGTGACGACGCTGATGGCCACGGGCGCAGTGGTGGGGCGGTGGCTCAACATGTACCCAATCGAAGCAGCCATCATTAATGCCTGCCACAGTGGGCAAGGCGGCACGGGCGACGTAGCAATTCTCACGGCTGCCAACCGCATGCATTAATGCCGTTCGCACAGATCGCGACCCGGATCGGCGGCGCAACAACTGTGACTGCCGTGCTAATCGTGCTGTCCCGCCTGATCTAGCACTCCCTTTCAGGAGAACCGGTTGCGGTAGGGCAGACGCGAGGCATACCTAAGGCCGAGCCTAATAAGGATCGAACACAGACGCGCAGTAATCACGAAAGATTCGCCACCGAAGCTGCCAATGCGACGAACTCG
>JBKPOZ010000220.1:0-31074 GCA_046733355.1 Pseudomonadota bacterium
CCACTCCACTCCTCGCGGCCCTGCATCAGCGTGCGAACGGCAGATGCGACCAAGTCGTCCTCTAGCGTTTCCTCGACCGCTGATGCCCTATTCGCTGCGTAGGCACGCTCGAAGGTGCCAGCCGACCAGAATGCCGTCTCACAGGCCATAAGCCATCGAGCGAAGTCGGCCATGCGGGGCAATCGTGCTGGTTTGACATCGGGCAGTCGTTTCAAGCCTACAGCGACCGCATCGAGGAGCGCGCCGAGTATCCTCGGTCTATCCCGCTCGAAGGCAGACCAGAGGTCGTTCTCGTCTCGGCGCCGGTCTTCATTAATCACGCCGAGATTTAGGAAGAGTGCTCGATCAGCGAGATCAGGGCGGGTTACGACGGTGGTGATTCCATTTGTCACGACTGGTCGCTGAGCTCGGAACAGCTGCTCCTCTGCATCCGTGTAGAGGCGGCGTGTCGAGAAGGCGCCCTCGGTGGCCAGCGTGCAGAGCGCATCGGACAACCAGGGCGAAATCTCCGACAAGTTGTCGAGCGCGATCGCGTGCGCACTGTTCGCGGCGATGAACAAGTCGCGCTCCTCCTTCGGCGGGCGCCGGATCGGAAGCGCGTTCGGATCGATCAACGCGCGCATCATCTTCGCGAATGTGCTCTTGGCCGAGCCGTGTTCGCCGCTCAACGCCAGGACTGGATAAGGACCGCGCGGACGCAGCGCCGCAAGCAGCCACGCGACGACAAGAACAAAGTCGCTGTCGTTCCGCACATTGAGATACGGTTGCAGAAGATTGATGCTCCCGCCGCGCTTCGGGTCAGGCAGTGGCAACATTGCCGGCGACCGCCGAAAACGAACAGGGGCACGCTTAATGATGCACCAGCCACCCCCTGCGCTGATTTCAATGGCGCGCCATTCCTTGTCGCAGAGATCAATGTAGACGATGCCGTCGAGCTCGGCCGTCCTCAAATAGACCTGCCGCTCGTCGCCCTCTGTGGCAGCGATGGCATCAAGAGTCTCGATTGCGAGATTCAGCACTTCTTTGGACGGTGTCGCCCCTTCCTTCTCCCGGAAGTACATCACGAGCCAGCGTTTGAATCCCTTTGAGCGCAGGAGCCAAGTCTCGCGATGCCCATGGATGTTGATGTCGGCCCAGGTCTCGCCGTCAGGGGTGTGAAAGAGTTCTGATTCCCGCTTGGCGTGGCGGATCATGATGTCCGCTTGCTTTTGCTTTTGCTTGTCCTCGGCAGCAACTTTCTTGTCTTCGGCCGTTTCTGGCTTGAGTCCCACGCTAGCAAGAGCCTCATCGCAATAATTTTCGTTCTCATCCTGAGTCATTGAATTGGACCTGATTTCTTGAGCGCGGAAATGCGCCGATTAATTTGAGCTTTTGCCGCAGCGTCGCAGCCAGAAAGACGCCCGATGTTGGCGCTCTCTTTCAATGCGGCCACGCCGCGCTCGCGGACGCAAAGCATGATTGCTTCAACGGCGACTTGCGGCGTCGGATGATTACGCCAGTCGTTGAGTTCGGCGTAAGCACGCTCGAACGAGACGTCCGGGCCGAGCAGTCGGCGGACGCGCAAGGTCTCTGCACTCTCCTCTTGGGGTCCGGCGTTGCGCGCGGTGCTCATGGCGAGTCCTCGCGAGCAAATAATGGCGAGCGCCGCACCAAGCGGTCCCGACGCGCGGCCCTGTGAAAATCGCGACACAACGCGGCGCGGATGTCCTGAACACTGGCGCCGTGTTGCAAGGCAAAGCTGGCTGCAATCGCGCTATCGCGCGCGTTCACATCGGCGCTGGAGCTCGTGCGGTGGTTCTGCAGGAAGACTTCGGCCACACGGCCGTTGCCGAATCTGGAATATGTCGCCGTATAGGCGAGGCCGTTCACCTCGAAGCTAAACGATACCGAGCCACGTCGATTCGGCAGTCGTGCGCGGGCGGCGGTCACAACACCGATCTCGCGATCCTGGCGAGTGCGCGCCGGGCTTTCGCCCGCTGTTGTTCCCCGCGTACCAGTACGTCGGCCAGCGGTTCCGGCAGCAGTGCGTCAAGGCGCGCTCGCAGCATCCGCTCCAGCACCACCTTACCGACTGCCTCGCATTCGATCGCTTGGTAGGGGCGATGCGGCTTGTAGCGCCGGTCGATCTTGTCGATGAAAAGGTTGCGGCGTCGTGTAGGTCTCGCTGTTCAGATAACGGAGCCGGTCATCGTCAACCGGCATCAATCCGAATCGCGATTTCTTTTGCCGCGCCGCTGATTTGTCGCGCTCGCATTCGAGTTCTGAGAGACTTTGCCTAGCCACGGCAAGTTCTTCGCCCTTTCTGATTTCCGACCGAACCGGCAACGGCGTGAGCGTTCCGGTAGTGTGGCCCGCACGTCGCGCCGCCTCGACCACGTAGTGACGGACCTGGCCGGCGATACTGCGCGATTCTCGTTCGGCGACGCGCCGGACGAATTCACGCACATCGGGCGTGAGGTTAATCGTTATCTGATCCATTCGCACTGCAAATCACTCCGATTCGGATTGAGCATAGCGTTGTCCGCAGACTGAATAATCAGACAGCATTGCCGATGTTGTCCGTTTTCTAATGCGTAGCTTTTGATATGAAATACTGCTGCAATGATAGTCACCAGAAAAAGCCGATCAGGCGCGCGAGGCAAGCGACCTCCGGCACCGGTCGCGCAATCTCCTCCACCGTCGGATCCTCACGCAGATCTATTAGACGATTACATCGACACGGCAGAGCTTGCGGCCGAGTTCAAGGTGACGCCGCTGACGATCGTCAGATGGAGGCAGCAAAACAGAGGTCCACCAGTCACGCGGCTGGGTCGGCGTATTCTGTATCGGCGCTCGACGGCCAAGGCGTGGCTAGCAGCTCAAGAGCAAGAGTGGCGGGAGTGAGCCACGAGGGAGGTAGCAACAGTTTAGGAGCGAGAGAGCCATGACCGTTGATAGCAACACTGAAAGGGAGCGAGCCAGCGCGGCGTCAATCAGCCTGTTTGTGCATCCCTAACCCTGTTTGCTCGAACTCACACTCCCTCCATTAACGAACGCGGGGTTAAATACGCGTATCTAATGGGCAAGGCGGCGCTCGCGACGGCGCCGCTTCAGTTTGAAGATTCAGCCAGCGAAATAACCGTAGCTCCACCCCGTCAGAAGTCCGATAAAGACTATCCATATCACGACTATCGCGATGGCCACAGTACGGCTCACCGGCCTCTTGGCCATGCCTGTAGCGGCGGCGCGATGCTCGGCCATAATAGCCGGCGGGATCAGTTTCACAACGGCCCAGATGCCCAGCGGTAAGATCACCACGTCATCTACGTACCCGAGCAAGGGCACGAAATCCGGAATGAGATCGATTGGCGAGAGGGCGTATCCAGCCACACAGATCGCTAGCGCCTTGACGTACCAGGGCACGCGGGGATCGCGAGCCGCTAAATATAAAGCGATCAAGTCGCTTTTGGTCGAGCGCGCCCACTGTTTGAGACCGCCAGCCATAGTCCTTACAGAACGGCACGCGAAGCTCTCGCGCAAGGTAGGCTACACGGGCCGAGGAGCTTGGACTGACGCAACGAAGCGGCGCTCGGGGGCGCCGCTTCTGCTTATCTCAGCATATTAGTGCCCGCGATCACGATCACCCTAACGAAGGGCGCTGCGGAGGGGTTACTGCAGGTGCTTCGGATTTTTCAATTTGATCCAGTGTACCGCGAGTCTTTTCGGTTCAAGACTTCATCGCGACAACAATTTTTTAACCAAGTCGAACCCGCTCATTGGGGTGTTTCCTCGCTGCAACAGACTCCACTCGGGATTGTAGAGTAATGTGCCGCTCAGGGCCGCTGGGGAGTTACCGTAATGGCGGCCAAGAGGAGGGAACGAGTGAAAAGGTTTTTGTTAGCAGCGACTGTGCTCACGACCATTGGAAGCTCCGCACTAGCGGCTGACCTTGCAGTCAGAAGACCGTTGCCGCCCGCAACGTACGTGGCGCCCGTTGCGGTACCTCTCTACTATAATTGGACCGGATGCTATGTCGGCGGCAATGGGGGCGGTCTGTGGGCTCGCACTGAATGGAAGGATGATGTTTTTGGAGATTTCGGAACTGGCACTGCAGGCGGTGGGCTTGGAGGCCTACAGGCGGGCTGCAACTATCAAGTGGGTGCCTGGGTGTTCGGCATCCAGGGTGACTACGACTGGGCTAGCGCGACCAACGACACTACAAATGTGTTCCTTTCGAATTTCACTGGCCGCACCGTAACGAATCATAGGGAGATCGATTCGCTCGCCTCCGTCACCGGGCGAGTTGGGTATTCGTGGGATCGCTTTCTCGGTTACGTGAAAGGCGGCGGCGCTTGGGTACGCGGCTCTGCCAGCTTTCAGGTTGCCGGGGTTACCACCGCAACGGCCAGCGATACACAAGGCGGATGGACGGTTGGCCTTGGCGGTGAATATTCCTTCTCGAACTGGCTCACCGGTTTCGTAGAGTGGGACTATTATCGTTTCAACCGAGATAATCCGGGCGCGTTAGTGTGCACCCCCGCTGTTTGTGGCGGAGCCGTTACTCACAACCTCGAGATCAACACGAACATCAATGTCGTGAAGGTAGGCCTCAACCTGAAGTTTCGCCCTGGAGGTATTTTCGGGGGACCTGGTTTCGGGGGGCCTTGAGTACAGCATCGGCATAACATTCGATCCGATCCGAAGCCCCGGCCTCCCGCTCGGGTTTTCCTGTTGGCGGCCGCATAGTCTGGTTACCGAGCCCGCTGCTTAGCACGCGGGCATATCGGCCTGATGATCGGCTTCAATTGACACGACAGAAAGTGCAGCAGCTGGATTTCCGGCCTCAGAGATTTTGCGGACACAGTGCGGACACTGGCCTTTCCAACTCAAATATAAGCAGCGTAAATAACTGATTTTATTCGATAATAGCCGGGGATCGAAGCTACGCCCCGTTGATGCCGAGATAAAACCCGGTCCAGTTATAGATCGGCACGTAAACTGGCGCAGGCGCAACGGGCGCCACCGGGTAGCGCACCGGAAGATCGGCGGCGTGCGCAGCGGCCGCACAGCCTAGCGCAGCTGCAACAATGCAGAAGTAGCTCAACCTCGTACGCATGAACGTCTCCTGGGTCTTCGATTTGTGGTTTACAGTATTGCTAAAATGCTTTGCGTCTAGTGCGGAGGGAGCACAGTAGAAAATCAAGCGACGCGCGCCGGCGCAGCAATTGAAAAATCAGCCCAATACTTTTCGGTAGCGTAAATACTTCGTTTATTGCCGGCCGTTTGCTGAATGAATACTTAATAACACGCGAGTTGGCCGCGCTGCTCTATGCCCGTCGCGAGACAAGCTGGCCCCCTGTGTGCTCGAGAGATAGCTATCCGGCATGAACCATCCGAAGAAGGACATCGATCCCAGCACCGAACTTCTCGAGGAGGAGGAGGAGGAAGAGGCGTCGCTGCCGGAGCAGGAGGCAGCGGCCGATGCCGCAGCCAGCGAGGGATCGCTTGCGCTGGGCCATGCTGCCGTCGAGCGCTTCGCCAAGCTCGCGCCCGCCTCTCCCGGTGTCTATCGCATGATCGATGCAAAGGGAGAGGTGCTCTACGTCGGCAAAGCGAAGAATATTCGCAAGCGTATCGTCGCGTACACGCGCCCTACCGGCTATGAGCCGCGCATCGAGCGCATGATTGCGGCAACCGCATCGCTTGAGTTCGTTTCGACGTCCACGGAAACGGAAGCGCTCCTTCTCGAAGCCAACCTGATCAAGCGCCTGCGCCCGCGCTACAACGTTACGCTGCGTGACGACAAGTCATTCCCGTACATCCTCATTACGGGTGATCACTGGGCGCCGCAGATCCTCAAGCATCGCGGTGCCCGCACGCGCAAGGGCAGCTACTACGGTCCGTTCGCCTCCGTATGGGCGGTCAACCGCACCATCACCGCGCTGCAACGCGCCTTCCTCCTGCGCTCGTGCTCGGACGGTTTTTTTGAGAGCCGCACCCGGCCATGCCTTCTCTATCAGATCAAACGCTGCTCCGGTCCCTGCACGCGCGAGATCGATTTTGCCGAGTACGGCGAGCTCGTAGCGGAGGCGAACGCGTTCCTCTCCGGCAAGAGCCAGGCGGTGAAAGACCAGCTCGCGTCGGAAATGGAGAAAGCCTCGGCCGCGCTTGAGTTCGAGCGGGCCGGGATCTACCGCGACCGGCTTGCCGCGCTCTCCGCCGTTCAATCGCGTCAGGGGATCAATCCCCGCGGTGTCGAGGATGCCGACGTATTTGCAGTGTACCAGGCGGGTGGCTTCACCTGCGTTGAAGTGTTCTTCTTCCGCGCCGGACAGAATTGGGGCAATCGCGCCTACTTTCCCAGGGCGGATCGCTCGTTGAGCGCAGACGAAGTGCTCAGCGCCTTCCTTGCACAATTCTATGAGGACAAGCCGTGCCCGCGCTGCATCTTCCTTTCCCAGGAGATCGAAGAGCGGATGCTGCTGGAAGAGGCCCTCAGCGTCAAAAGCCCCCACAAGGTCGAGGTGAGCGTGCCCCGGCGCGGCGAGAAGAGGGAGCTTGTGGAGCACGCGTTGGCCAATGCGCGCGAGGCTTTGGCGCGCAAGCTTGCGGAGACTTCGTCGCAGCGCAAGTTATTGGAAGCGTTGCGCGAGCGACTTGAGCTGCCGCGGGCGCCGCTGCGCATTGAGGTCTTCGACAACAGCCATGTGCAAGGGAGCAATGCGGTCGGCGCCATGATCGTTGCCGGGGCCGAAGGCTTCCAGAAGAACCAGTACCGGAAGTTCAACATCCGCTCCTCCGAGCTCGCGCCGGGCGACGATTTCGGCATGCTCCGCGAAGTGCTGAGGCGCCGTTTCCGCCGGCTGTTGAAAGAGGCACCGCGGGAAGCGCCCAGCCCGGCGCAAGGCTTTGCCGCGGCCGCAGCGGCCGAGGCGGGAATGGATGCGATCATCTCACCCGGAGCTGCCGATCAGCCCTGGCCCGATCTTGTCGTCATTGACGGCGGCAGGGGCCAGCTTGGCGCCGCGCAGGCAATCTTGGCGGCGCTCGGCATCGACGACATTCCGCTCCTCGCCATTGCCAAAGGGCCAGACCGGGATGCGGGCATGGAGACTTTCTTCATGCCGGGGCAGGATTCATTCAAGCTCAAGCCGCGGGACCCCGTTCTTTACTTCATCCAGCGCCTGCGCGATGAGGCGCATCGGTTTGCCGTGGGATCGCACCGCGTGCGCCGCCGGCGCGATATCCGCGAAGCCGGCCTGCAGGAAATCCCCGGCATCGGTCCGAGCCGCAAGCGCGCGCTGCTGCATCATTTCGGAACCCTGAAGGCGATCGAGCGCGCGGGCTTGAGCGATCTAGCGGAGGTTCCCGGCATCAGCGCCGAGATTGCGCGCAAGATCTACGACTTCTTTCATGAGCGCCCGCATTCGGCAGACAGATGACGGAGGACGGATGAGCAGAGCCGTCTACCCGGACGGATGTGTTGAGCCTCGCAGACTGCCCTTGCCTGCATATCTGTCATCTGTCCTCCGTCCACAGCAGGCGAGCCCCACTACGCCTGCATTTGACGACGGCGCGAGAAGGGTATTCTTTCCGGCCATGAATACAATCACCTCGTCGAGGGAACTGGCGGTACGACCGCTTGCGTTCGCGAACCTTCTTACCTACGGCCGCATTCTTGCGGTTCCCGCAGTCGTGGCCTGCCTCTACTGGCAGGACCTTCTGCACGGCGGACTGTGGTTGCGCTGGGTTGCGCTCCTCATCTTCATCGCCGCCGGGGTGACCGACGTCCTCGACGGCTATTTTGCGCGCAAATGGGGCGAGCAATCCGCGTTCGGCCGCATGCTGGACCCGATTGCCGACAAGCTCCTCGTCTCCTCGTGCCTGCTGATGCTTGCGGCCGATGGCACGATCCGCGGCTGGTCACTGCTCGCGGCTATCGTGATTCTCTGCCGCGAGATCCTCGTTTCCGGCCTGCGTGAATATCTGGCCGAGCTGCGCGTCAGCGTTCCGGTGACCCAGCTGGCGAAATGGAAGACCACGCTGCAGCTCGTCGCGGTCGGTTTTCTCATCGCAGGGCAGGCAGGCGATGCCGTCATCCCCGTGGTGACGCCGTGCGGGCTCGCGCTGCTCTGGTGCTCGGCCTTGCTCACGCTCTATACCGGGTGGGACTATTTCCGCGCCGGCGTGCGTCATCTGATCGAGGATTGACCCGTGAAAATTCGCTACTTCGCCTGGGTGCGCGAGCGCGTCGGCAAGGCCGAGGAGGAGATCGAGCCGCCTGCGAACATTGCAACCGTATCCGATCTCGTCAGCTGGCTGAGCGCGCGCGGCGAGGAATACGCGCATGCATTCGAGAACCCGAGGGTCGTACGCGCGGCGATTGATCATGCGCATGTGCGCGCCGACGCTGACATTACCGGAGCCCACGAAGTGGCTTTTTTCCCCCCAATGACCGGGGGCTAACGGACCGCCGATGAGCGCTACGATACGCCTGCAGCGCCAACCGTTCGATGCCGCGCACGAGCGCTCGGCACTCACGCGCGGGCGCGACGACATCGGCGCGGTGGTTACGTTTGTGGGCATTTGCCGCGGCAGCGAAGCGGGCGCGCCGATCGTTGCCATGACGCTCGAGCATTATCCCGACATGGCCGAGGCCGAAATTGCGCGACATGTGGAAAACGCACAGCACCGCTGGGAGCTCGCAGGGGCCACGGTGGTGCACCGTTTCGGGCGCCTGCTGCCGGGGGAAGAAATCGTGCTCGTGATTACCGCGGCAGCGCACCGCGGCGAGGCGTTTGCGGCAGCCGAATTTCTTATGGACTACCTGAAGACCCGGGCGCCGTTCTGGAAGCAGATCGAATATGCCGGTGGCACCGCATGGGTTGCGGCGAAGGATAGTGACACGCATTCGGCGGATCGCTGGAGCGATCCGGCCGATGCTCGCGAGGCGGCGGAGTAAGTGCCCGTCACCCTCGGGCCTGACCATCGCAAGTCGGATGTGTCCGACTTGCGCATTCAAAGTGCCCAATCGGGTAAACCGCTTTGGGATGGTCCATCTTCTTCAAAAAAGACGGATTGCCGGGTCAAGCCCGGCAATGGCGACGGAGAGCTTTGCGCTACTCGTGCCGCATGCTCGGCGCGTCAGGCACCTTTTTCCAGGTCGTCAAGCTTTCCGAAATGATGCGCGTCGATTGCATTGCGGCCTGGCTCAAGGTCGCAAATTCCACGATCTCGCGCTGTACGCGCGCGCCTTCATTCTGCAGCAGGTCGCGTACGCGTTGTAGTTCGCCAATGAGCCGGTCGATTTCCTGAACCGAGGTTCCGGCGACGCGTTGCAGCAACGTACCTATGTTGTTTGCGACAACTTCGCTCTCATTATCCGGCCTTCGGAGACTTGCCACATCGCGTCGAACGAAATCCCGGATTTCCCCTTCCATTTCGGCCTCGGCCGTCTTGGTTTCATGCTCCGTACTCTCGCGCGATTTGAACATCGACATCGGACTACCCCCTTTTCGCGGCCTTTCGCCACCGCCCATCTGCGCCGATTGCCGCACGACAATGTGACCACTTCGCGACTTGGCGGGGGCGATTTCACGGTAGCCGCGGCGGGTTCCCGCTGCTCGTTGGCTGGCGCGTCACTTCAATCGTGCAAGAAAATAGGCGAGCTCTATAAAATCCCGATCCTGCAACGGATAGACCACATCGGCCATTTGTGCGTCGTAGGCGTAGCGTGAATTCTGTTTGTAGGCCTGCAGCGCCTTGAGCAGGTAATCTTCCCGTTGGCCCGCAAGGCGGGGCACGTTGTTGTGACCGGCAAAATCCGACTGATGGCAGAAGTCGCATCGGTTCTTCTGAGCAAGTTCTCGCGCTCGCGCCATGCGCTCGGGATCGGCTTCGACGACCGGCGCCGGCGGGGGAAGCGCCGCAATGAGATCGGCGGCCTTGCGCAGGTCGGTATCCTGCAGGCCTACGGTCATCTCATTCATGGGTGAAATCACGCGCAGCTTGTCCCGAAACATGACCAGCTGAATGAGGACGTACAGTGACGGCTGACCGCCGAGCGACGGCACGTCGGAGACCTGAGACTGGCCATTCTGGCCGTGACATGCCCAGCATGCCGGCAGCCGGTCTTCAAGCGATTGCGCGCGGATAGGCCGCGTTAAGAGGGAAACGAGAACGGCGCCAAGGACAACAACCGTGATGGCGGCACGCAGGCGCATGCATCAGCACTTCGGCGGAGGTGTAATCCTCCCGCGAAGTGCAACCCGACTAGTGGCCTGCCGTGCGCGCATTGCCGTAGCTGACGCGATAGACCGCGCCATTGTAATCGTCAGAGACGAGCAGCGAGCCGTCTTTCATGACCATCACGTCCGCAGGCCTGCCAATGTAATTGTTGTTCTCGATGAAGCCGGTGACGAACGGCTCGATGGAATTGAACGTCCCATCCGGCTTGAGCTTCACGAGGACAACATCGCCCCCGAGCTTATTGGTCCGATTCCACGAGCCGTGGCGAGCGATGATGATCTGGTTCCGGTAAGCAGCCGGAAACATGTTGCCGGTGTAAAACCGCATTCCCAGCGGCGCGGTGTGCGCGCCTATCAGCGCCAAAGGCTTTGTGAACTCCTCGCACGAGTGGCCCCAGCCGAATTCCTGATCCGGAATGTTGCCCTGATGGCAGTAGGGGAAGCCGAAATTATCCTTTCCCGGCTGCGTCACCCTGTTGAGCTTGTCCTCGGGAATGTCTTCTGAGAGCCAGTCGCGGCTGTTTTCCGTGAAGTACAGCTGCTTGGAAACGGGATGCCAATCCATGCCAACGATCTGGCGGATGCCCGTCGCCACGACTTCGAGGCCGCTTCCGTCGAGATTGAGCCGGTAGATCTTCGCATGGCGCTCCGACGGCATGCAGATGTTGCAGGGCGCGCCGACCTGGAAATAGAGCTTGTTATCCGGCCCGACGGTCAGAAATTTCCAGCCATGCGCTTCTTCTTTCGGCAAATCGCTGAAAATGACGGTCGGCTTCGGAGGATTGTCGAGATTGGCTTCGACGTTTTCGATCTTCGAGATCTGCGACAGCTCGGCGATGTAGAGCGTGCCGTTATGCAGCACAATGCCGTTCGGCCGATGCAGACCGGAGGCAATGACCTTCACCTCCCGCTTGCCGTTCCTGTCCACGATCGCATGTATCTTGTCCTTTATGCGGCTGCTGACAAACACAGTCCCTTTATCGCCCTGCCGCAGCGTGCGCGCATTGTCGACGCCGCTGGCATAAAGCTCGATCTTGAAGCCTGCCGGCGCCTTGAGCTTCGCCGTCGGCAACTGATCCGCAGGCGTTGGAAGCGGCGGCGGCGCAACGGGCGCGAGCCTCTTCGCTCCTTCGGTGTCCGGGCGCCCAAGCAGCGGATGTCCCATCGGCAGCGGGTTGGGCAGCGGTTGTTGTGCTGATGCCGGAATGGCCGCAAGCAGGCTGGCAACCCCTGTGGCGACCAGCAGAGTGCGCGCAAACGTCAGGCACATGGTGCGAGGCTCCTACTCCCCAGCCGGCTTTCACAAACTCGAAGTTGGTAGCACGAGATTGGGCCGGCGTTCTCGCGAGATTTTCGCTTATGCCACCTCGGAGCGCAATCGTATTCAACGGTCAGCGCATCTGCCGGTACGTATACGGCCCGTGTTCGGATACTTCCGCCAGGGCGGCAACGACATGATGATCCGGCGAAATCTGGCACACCGGGTCGGCTGCCGCGGCGTCGCCGAGCAGCGCAAACGCCTGGCAACGGCAGCCGCCAAAGTCCTGTTCGCGCCGGGGACAGCTGCGGCACGGCTCTTTCATCCACTGCGTGCCGCGAAAGGCCAAAAATGCAGGCGAGTGCGCCCAAATCTCGGCCAACGAGCGGTCGCGCACGTTCCAAAATTCGAGGCCGGGAATCGTTTCGGCGGCGTGACAGGGGAGCACCTTGCCGGCTGGCGTCACATTCAGCGAGCGCCGTCCCCAGCCTCCGACACAGGGTTTCGGGTAGCGCGCATGATAGTCCGCCATGACTGCATCAATGACAATCCGCCCGCGGTGCACCCTGCATAGGCGCTCGACCACGGCTGCCGCGCGCTCGACCTGCGCGCGCGTGGGCATCAGGAGTGCCCGATTGGCCAGTGCCCATCCGTAGTACTGCACGTGCGCCACCTCTATGCGGGTTGCTCCCCAGCTGAGCGCCAGCTTCACGATGTCGGCGATGCGCTCGATATTCGCGCGATGCACGACGGCATTGATGGTAAGAGGCAATCCGAGGCGAACGGTTTCCGCCGCCAGCGCGGCTTTGCGCTCGAATGCGCCGCCATAGCCGGCGATCTGGTCGGCGGAGGACGCAAAACTGTCCTGCACCGAGATCTGCACGTGATCCAGGCCGGCTTCGGCCAGCGCAGCAAGACGCTGCGGTGTCAGTCCGACCGCCGAGGTGATCAGGTTTGTGTAGAGGCCTGCCGCGCGCGCACCTGCCGTAATGGCGGCGAGATCACGTCGGGCCGCGGGCTCACCGCCGGACAAATGCACTTGCACGACGCCGAGCTGCGCCGCCTCGCGGAAAACGCGCGCCCAGATTTCTGTGTCCAGCTCACGCTGGGCGGCATCGAGCTCAACCGGATTGGAGCAGTATGGACATCCCAGCGGGCAACGATGCGTCAGCTCGGCCAAGAGGCCGAGCGGTTGCGGAACAGCCGGTGCGCTTTCCGCATCCATGCCCTTCACCGTTGCTCGTCGTTGGCCAGTTCCATGAGCCTCTTTTCAAGCAAAGTTGAGACCAGCGTCGTGACGTCGGACGCGATTCGGTCGCGCGGCGCGGCGTAGGTTTTTGCCAGATCGCCGACGATTTCCTCGAATGTGGCCTGCCCGGTGCAGCGCCTGAGAACCTCGGCAGCAACGGGGTCCGCCTTGAAGACGCGTTCCGGCGCAAGCAACATCCATCCTCCATGCGCTTCGTTATGCACGAGCCGCACGCCGCGGCACAGTCGCGGGCGCGCGTGCACGTCGATTGACCGCCTGCTCACGCGTGAGCCGGAGGTGCGGGAACGAAAGCGCCAGGCGGCACATGCGCAGGCGCAACATAGGCATGATAGAGCGCATCGAGCATCGCCCAAAGCACGTCGCACTTGAACTCGAGCGCGCTCAGGGCCGCCCCTTGGGCTTCCGCGTTGGTCGCATGCGAGAGCACAAATCCAAGCGCGAACCGTGAATCGCGGTCGGCAAGCGGTGGTCGCCTTGCGAAATAACCGAGGGCATCGGCGCTAACGAAATCATAACTCTTCAGCATTCCTTCGACGCGCTCGGAGATGATTTTGGGCGAAAACAGCTCGGTCAGTGAGGATGCAATAGCCTCGAGCAGAGATCGCTCGCGCACGAAATTCACGTACGCGTCCACGGCAAAGCGGGTCGCCGGCAGGACCCCTTTCAGAGACACGACATAGCCGCGCTCCAGGCCTAACGCATCGGTGAGCCTCAGCCAATGCGCAATGCCCCCGTCTTGATCGGAATTGCCGTCATGATCGACGAGGCGTTTGCGCCACTCGCGCCGCAACGCCGCATCGTCACAGCGCGCGATCAGGCTCGCGTCCTTCACCGGAATGCGGGTCTGATAATAGTACCGGTTGAGCGCCCAAGCTTGCACCTGGCCTTTGCTGCACCGGCCACCATGTAACAAGGCGTGAAATGGATGCAGCGAATGATAGCGGCGCGCGCCGATCTCGCGCAGCGCTCCTTCGAGCTCCGCACGCGCGAGGAGCTTCATAGCACGAGTTCCATCCCGTCTTCCGCAATCTCCCAGCCTGCGCGCTCCACCTCGTGGCGTTCGGGGGAGCCCTGGATCAGGATGGGATTGGTGTTGTTGATGTGAACGTAAATTCGGCGAGCCTGGATGCCCCGCAGCGCTGCGAGAGAACCGCGTTCCCCCAGGATTGGCATGTGTCCCATGGCGAATGCCGTCCTCGTTCCGGCTGCCGTTCTGCCCATTTCATCGTCGCGAAAAAAGGTACCGTCGAATAGGACGACGTCCGCATAAACAAGGCGTTCGTGCAGCGACGGATTGATACCGGCCACTCCCGGCACATAAAGAATGCGTGCGCCGCCGGCGCAAAGCTCCACGCCAGCATTCGTCTCTTCGAAACCAGTCCTCTGCCCCGGCGTGTTTTCAAAATAGAGCGGCACCTTGCCCGGAACGGGAAACAACTCCGCGGACAACCCGCCGGCAAGCGCCAGAGGCTTACAGGCCGTTGCAATTAATCGCCCAACCACCTCGGGGGCCAAAGCGTTGAAGATGGGGTTTTCGGCCAAGACTTTGAGCACGGCTTCGCTTGCGTAGATGCTGAAAGGCTCCCGCTCTCGAAGGGTGAGCAGCCCCGCGATCTGATCGATTTCGGCGCCCGTGAGCAGGACAGCCTTGATCGGGCTTCCGCGCACGGACGAGCGCGGCTGCAACACCGTGGCCCGTCGGATTTGTTCGCCGAGGTCGGGCGGGGCGTTGATCAGGACCCAGTTTTCACCATCGGCTGTGACGGCAAGGCCCGATTGGGTGCGCGTGCGAACTCGTCCATCGCCTGTCCAGGCGAGCTGACAAACGGGACAGCAACAGTTCCACTGCGGAACGCCCCCGCCCGCCCCCGAGCCAAGCACGATGGCTGTGAGCCGCGCCATGTGCGGCTCGAGCGAGCGTCAGAGCTTAGTACTCAGCCGGAAGATAGCCGTTAATCTCCAGCCCGATGCAGATTTCTACAAGGATGGGAGTGGTCCAGACCATGACTGTTCCTTGCCAAACGGATGCGACGCAACTTAAGCGCGCTTCGACCTGCCTGCAAGCGCACAACGCTTCGGCGTGCAGACAAAAAAGAACCGGACTCCTGACGAGCCCGGTTGTCCAGTTTTGCCGGCAATTCGCCGGCAATCACCTTCCAGAGGGGAACAACTGAGAACTCACGGGCGAGGTAATGCGCTCGCCCCAAGATCGCAGCTCTGCCAGTATGCTCTCTCCTCCACGCGCGACAACGCGATGGTGCGCATGCCAGCCATGCAACTCGCGTCCTGGCTGCGCTGCGGGTGGTATCAGAAATGCCAGCGCTGCGCCTTGGCGACGAGAAAATCCCGGAACACCTGCACCCGGGCAACTGATTTCAGCTCTTCTGGATAGACGAAATACGCGTCGAGCGCGATGCTGTCGGACTGGCCGAACAGTTGCACAAGCCCGCCGTTCTCCTCGACCAGGTAGTCCGGAAGGAAAGCGATGCCTATGCCTCTTTGACAGGCCCGCAGAACACCGAGCACGTTATTTATGGTCAGTACAGGCGTCCGCGGGCCCCGGCCGTTCCGGGCAATCTCGATAAGCCAGCGGCGGTTCTCCAGGTAGTAGGGAGTGGTGCTTCCGCCGAGTAGCAGGATGCGCTGATCGTCGAGATCGTCCAGCGTGCGCGGCGTGCCGAACCGTTTGAGATATTCCGGGGAGGCATAGGCGTGAAAGCGCACCGAGAACAGCTTGCGCTGGATGAGATCCGGCTGTGTTGGTTGGCGCAACCTGATGCCCACGTCCGCTTCGCGCATCGCCAAATCGAGCTCCTCGTCGGTGGTGATGAGCGTGAGATGGACGTCCGGATAGAGCTCGATGAACTCGCCAAGGCGAGGCGTGAGCCAATGCACGCCAAGCCCCGGGGTGGTGGTGACGCGCAATTCACCATTGGGTCGCTCTCGACTATCCGTGAGCTTCGCGCGTGCCGCTTGCAGCTTCATGAATACGTCATGCGCGGTGTGGTGCAGCAGCTCGCCCTGCTCCGTGAGAATGAGACCGCGCGCATGGCGATGAAAAAGGGAGACGCCCAGCTCCTGCTCAAGCGCCGAAACCTGCCGCGATACCGCCGATTGGGAGAGGCCGAGCTGCTCGCCGGCATGAGTAAAGCTCCCCGCCTCAGCGGCGGCGTGAAAGACCTTCAACTTGTCCCAGTCCATCTCTGTGCCTCGCAGGACCGACATTATTCCGCAGCGATCGCCGGTTCGGCTGCGCCCTGGGCCGCCAAGAATCGTTCGGCTTCGAGCGCGGCCATGCAGCCCTGCCCGGCCGCGGTCACCGCCTGCCGGAAGACATCGTCGGTCACATCCCCCGCCGCAAAAACGCCTGGTACCGAAGTTGCCGTCGAGAACGGCGCGGTCTCGATGTAACCGGACGGTTTCATGGCGAGCTGGCCGGAAAAGAGCTCGGAGGCGGGCGTGTGCCCGATGGCAATGAAGACGCCATCGATCGGCTGCTCGCTCAGGACATTCGTACGCACGTCCCGCAGGACCACGCCTTTAACCTTCAGCGGATCGGCGTCCCCAAGCACCTCTTCCAGCACCGCATTCCACAGGGCCGTAATCTTCGGATTGCGCGACAGCCGCTCCTGGAGAATTTTTTCCGCCCGCAGCCGATCCCGCCGATGCACGAGGGTGACCCGGCTGGCGAAGTTCGTGAGAAAAAGCGCCTCCTCAACGGCCGTGTTGCCGCCGCCGATTACCATGACGTTCCTGCCGCGATAGAAGAATCCATCGCAGGTCGCGCAGGCAGATACGCCATACCCCTTGAATTTCTGTTCCGAGGGAATTCCCAGCCAGCGCGCCTGCGCGCCCGTGGCAATGATGATGCTGTCGGTCAGATAGTGATCGCCCGAATCGCAGGAAATTTCGAACGGGCGGGTTGCAAGCACGACCTTGCTGACATGATCGCTGATCAGCGTGGTCCCGACGTGCGCGGCTTGATTGCGCATCTGCTCCATGAGCCAGGGACCCTGGATGACGTCCGCAAAGCCCGGATAGTTCTCGACATCGGTCGTAATGGTGAGTTGCCCGCCAGGCTGGACACCCTGGATGAGCACGGGCTCGAGCATCGCACGGGCAGCATAGATGGCTGCTGTGTATCCGGCAGGACCGGAGCCGATGATGACGACCTTTGCGCGAGCGGTCCTGCTCATTTAAAAAATTGTCCTTTTTTACACGTGCGGCGGCCCGGGGCGGCAAGCCGGGTGATGCGGGCCGGCGTCGCACGCGACAGCTGCTGAGCTATGCAGATAATGCAGACCGCACGGGAGTTCTAGCTAGCCCAGTTCCGTCGCGCAATAATGTTTCACGACCAGGGCTCAATCACGCTAACATTCCACAAGGAAAGCGGGGGCGAGCCAGACAACGGGGAGTGCGCGGGTGCCCGCTCGCCTCGACGCCATCGATCGCCACATTCTCAGAGAGCTGCAGGAGGACGGGCGCATCACCAACGTGGAGCTCGCCCGGCGCATCGGCATTTCCGCTCCGCCGTGCCTGCGGCGCGTGCGCGCGCTCGAACAGGCAGGCTATATCACCGGTTATCGCGCCCTGCTCAATCCAAAATTGCTGGGCTACGAGGTCACCGTGTTTGCGCTCGTGCATCTGTCCAGCCAGGCGGACGCCGATCTCAAGCACTTCGAGGAATTCGTCCGCCGCAAGCCGATGGTGCGCGAATGCTGGATGCTTTCAGGCGAGGTGGATTTCATCCTGAAATGTGTCGCCCCGGACTTCAATACGTTTCAGAACTTTGTCGCGGAACTCACCGCCGCGCCGCAAGTGCGAAACGTGAAGACGTCGCTCACGCTGCGCAATTGCAAGGACGCAGCTCTGGTACCGATGGAGGCGAAGGAGAAGTAGTTTCAGCCATATAGCCCGCATGAGCGAAGCGACATGCGGGAAAGCGCCCGATATCGCTGGCGCTCATCCGGGCTACGGCCCACGCTCACCGCCACTCGATTTTTTTGATCTCGTACGCCTTCGCGCCACTCGGCGTCATTACCTCGACGCTTGTGCCCTTGGCCTTGCCGATAAGCGCGCGGGCGAGCGGCGAGGTGATCGAGATCTTGCCCTTTTTGGCGTCCGCCTCGGGCTCTCCCACCAGTTGCCAAACCTGTTTCTTCTCGGTGTCCTCGTCGACGAGCGTCACCGTGGCCCCGAACTTGATGGTATCGCCCGAGAGCTTCGATACGTCGATGACCTCGGCGCGCGCGAGCTTGTCCTCGAGCTCGGCGATGCGGCCTTCGTTTATGGACTGCGATTCCTTGGCCGCATGGTATTCCGCGTTCTCGGACAGATCGCCATGCGTGCGCGCATCCGTGATTTGCTGGATAATGCGGGGACGCTCCACCTGCTGGCGGTGCTTGAGCTCATTTTCCAGCGTGGAGTAACCCTCCGCGGTCATCGGAATTTTGTCCATCTCAGTTCCAATCCTCCAGCCTGGCCCAGAGACAATAAAGCTCAACCGCGGGCCGGAGGGTTCCGGCCACGCGATCGTGAACTTTGTCCCATTCGCACACCGTCGGTGAGCTTTCCTGGTCGGCCAGGTCAGCCTGCAGCACCGAAATAGCTCTGCAGCGCACGGACCTCAAAGTCCCCGGCCAAGTAGGCCTTGATTCCCTGCGCGGCGGCAACGGCTCCCGAAAGAGTGGTGTAGTATGGGACTTTATGCAAGAGGGCCGCGCGGCGAAGCGATCGGCTGTCGGCGAGCGCAGTGGCGCCCTCCGTGGTATTGAACACGAGTTGCACCCCGCCGTTTTTGATCGCATCAACGATGTGGGGGCGCCCCTCCAGTACCTTGTTGATCTTGGTCGCCGGCACCCCGTGCTCGGCGAGATAGCGCTGCGTGCCTGAGGTGGCGATCACCTCGAAGCCCAACGAGACCAGGAGCCGAACGCAGTCGAGCACCCGCGGCTTGTCACTGTCTTTTACAGAAACGAACACGGTGCCCTGGCGCGGCAATCGAGAGCCGCCGCCGATCTGGCTCTTCGCAAACGCGATGGCGAAGTTCCGGTCGATGCCCATGACCTCGCCGGTCGACTTCATTTCCGGCCCGAGCACCGTGTCCACGCCTGGAAAACGCGCGAATGGAAACACTGCTTCCTTCACGCCGACATGGCCGAGGGACAGGGGCCTGAGCTGAAAGCTTGCAAGGCTTTCGCCGGCCATGAGCCGAGCCGCAACTTTGGCGACGGGAATTCCAATCACCTTGGCCACGAACGGAATGGTGCGCGAAGCGCGCGGATTGACTTCCAGGACGTAAATATCTCCATTCTTTATTGCATATTGGACATTCATCAGCCCGCCGACTTCCAGCGCAAGCGCAAGCGCACGTGTCTGATGCTCGAGCTGCGCTATGCTCTTGTCCGAAAGCGAATGCGGCGGGAGCGAGCAGGCGCTGTCGCCGGAATGGATGCCGGCTTCCTCGATGTGCTCCATTATACCGAGAATGGCCACGTCCTTGCCGTCGGCCATGCAGTCCACGTCCACCTCGATCGCATCTGAGAGATAGCGATCAATGAGGAGGGGACGCTTTTCGGAAACAGCCAGCTCCGATGGCCTGTCGAGATCCTTGGCGAGCCGCGCAATGTACCGATCGAGCTGCGGCGCATCGAGCACGATTTCCATGGCACGGCCGCCGAGCACGTAGGAAGGCCGGATCACGATGGGGTAGCCGACCGCATCCGCCCGGGCGCGCGCCTCCTGCGGACTGGTGGCAATGGCGCTCATCGGCTGGCGGAGCTGCAAATGATCGAGCAGCTGCTTGAAGCGCTCGCGATCCTCCGCAAGATCGATCATATCCGGCGAGGTGCCGAGAATGGGGACCTGCGCCCGCTCCAATGCCTGCGCCAGTTTCAGCGGTGTCTGACCGCCGAACTGCACAATCGCTCCATGCAGCCGCCCGCCTGCGCGCTCGACATGCATGACCTCGAGCACGTCTTCGGCGGTCAGCGGCTCGAAATAGAGGCGATCGGAGGTGTCGTAGTCAGTGGAGACGGTTTCCGGGTTGCAGTTGATCATCACCGTCTCGTAGCCCGCTTCCCGGAGCGCAAAAGCGGCGTGGCAGCAGCAGTAGTCGAATTCGATTCCCTGGCCGATGCGATTTGGGCCGCCCCCGAGAATAACGATCTTGCTGCGGCCGCTGGGAGCGGCCTCGCAGGCGGACTGCCCGGCAAAGGGCGCCGTATAGGTCGAATACATGTAAGCGGTGGGGGACGCGAACTCGGCCGCACAGGTGTCGATGCGCTTGAACACCGGCCGCACGCCAAGCGCCAGTCGCCTATCCGTCACTGCTTCGAGGCTGAGCCCCACAAGCTTCGCCAGCCGCGCGTCGGAAAACCCCAGCGCCTTGAGGTGGCGCAGCGCGCCCGGCGTTTGCGGCAGGCCTTTTGCCCTGATTTCCTCCTCCGCCTCTATCAAGGCGCGGATCTGAGCCAGAAACCAGGGATCGATGCGGCAGGATGCATAAATATCGCGATTGGAAATTCCGAGCCGCATCGCCTGCGCGATCTTCAACAGCCGATCCGGGGTCGGCGTGCCGAGCGCCGCGCGAACGGCGTTCTTGTCATCGCCCTGGCCAACGCCCTCGATGGCGACCTCGTCGAGCCCCGCCAATCCGTTTTCAAGAGAGCGCAAGGCCTTCTGCAGACTTTCGGCAAAACTGCGGCCGATGGCCATCACCTCGCCGACCGATTTCATCGACGTGGTGAGAACAGGCTCGGCGCCGGGAAATTTTTCGAACGCAAAGCGGGGAATTTTGGTGACAACGTAATCGATGGTCGGCTCGAACGAGGCAGGCATTGCGCCGCCGGTAATCTCGTTGGCCACCTCGTCGAGCGTGTAGCCCACGGCGAGCTTGGCAGCGACCTTCGCGATGGGGAACCCGGTCGCCTTCGACGCCAGCGCCGAAGAGCGTGAGACGCGCGGGTTCATTTCGATGATGACCAGCCGACCATCGGCAGGGTTGACGGCGAATTGCACGTTAGAGCCGCCGGTCTCCACGCCGATCTCGCGCAATACGGCAATCGCGGCATCGCGCATGATCTGGAATTCCTTGTCCGTGAGCGTCAGTGCCGGCGCCACAGTGATGGAATCGCCGGTGTGCACGCCCATCGGATCGATATTCTCGATCGAGCAGACGATGATGCAGTTATCATTCCTGTCGCGCACCACTTCGAGCTCAAATTCTTTCCAGCCGAGCACGGATTCCTCGATGAGCACTTCGCTGGTCGGGGAAGCGTCGATCCCGCGTTCGACGATCTCGATGAACTCGGCGCGGTTGTAGGCGACGCCGCCGCCCGTGCCACCCAGAGTGAACGATGGGCGAATGATCGCCGGCAGGCCGATATCCTCGAGCGCCGCCAACGCCTGGATCAGCGTCTTGACTTGCATGGAGCGGGGCGTTTCCAGACCGATGCGCTGCATCGCCTCGCGGAACAGTTTGCGGTCCTCGGCCTTGTCGATTGCCCGCGCGGTCGCGCCGATCATCTCGACCTTGAAGCGCTCGAGCACACCCGCCTTGTTCAGCGATAGTGCGGTGTTGAGCGCTGTCTGACCGCCCATGGTCGGCAGCAACGCATCCGGGCGCTCCCGCTCGATTATTTTGGCAACCATGTCTGGGGTGATCGGCTCGATATAGGTCGCATCCGCCACGTCCGGATCGGTCATGATCGTTGCCGGATTCGAGTTGACGAGAACGATGCGGTAGCCCTCGGCCTTGAGCGCCTTGCACGCCTGCGTGCCCGAATAGTCAAACTCGCAGGCCTGTCCGATGACGATGGGTCCGGCGCCGATGATCAGGACCGAGTTGATGTCATTCCTTCTGGGCATTGCCGGACAACAATTCGGATTGGTGGCAGGGTTGTGCTCCGCGCATAAAAAAAGCGCCACCGCGCATGCTCTGCCGACGAAAGCGCGAACAAACAATCAGGCCTGCACGCGCACGCGTGATGTAGACGAGAATGGTCGCAGAGAAAAGGGCAGCTTTTGCGCGGTTTCGACATAAGGATGTGCAACGGGCACCGCATGCAAATGCGTTGATCAGCTGTCATCCCTCTGGCCGGCTCGACGACTGATGGGCTCTTCTCGGTTCGAGAACCTGATCGCACCAGACGGCGCGCGATTCTACGGTCGGCCCGGAGAAACCGCTGGGACCGCGCGCTGCCGTGATGGCCGACACCGTTGGCGCAGCGACGTAAGCGCCGCGTCAGACCCGCTCCGCCAGAAAGCCCATGCGTGCCGGGTTGTGTCCGAGATTAGGGATGCGCCGTGCCGAAAATCCGGTCGCCACAAGCTTGCCGAGCATGGCGGCTTCACTGTAGCGCGTGAGCCCCAGGCGCGAGCGCAGTCGCCAGTACGGCGAAAGGAGCGTGCGCACAAGCCCAAAAACGGCGGCGGTCAGGAAACCGTTCAGCGCTGCGAAACGCAAAAGTGCAAGGGCGTCGGTTGCGGCGGAGAGCTCGGGGGTGAGCACGTCTGCGATGATCAGGCGGCCCCCTCTCCTGAGCAGGCGATGAAATAGCAAGAGCAGCGCATGCAATTCATTCGCCGAGAGATACTGCGCGACGGAGTGCATCACCACCAGATCGAGCAAGCCGTCAGGCAGACGCTCGACCTCGTCCGGCCGACGCACGGCGATACTTGGTCCTGTTGCGTATCGCCGGTGAAGCTCCGCGTGCAGCTTCGGCGCGGCTTCGCACAGAATAAGACGACGCGCCGGCGGCACGATCAGCTCAGCCGAGAGAGCCTCGCCGCAACCGTAGTCGAGCACATCCGCCCGAGGCGGCACGTATGCAAGCAGATCCTGCGCGATGGTGCGATAGTGCAGCTGACGATGACGTGCATTGACATAGATGGTGTGCTTGGAATCCCAGAATGCAATCCAGGCGCTCATGCCGTTGCTTCTGGCGCGGTTGAGCTAACGCGATCGCGCCTTGCGCATCGCATCCGTGAACCGCGTGAACAGATAATGGCTGTCGCGCGGTCCGGGGGACGCCTCGGGGTGATACTGCACCGAAAAGACCGGCTTGTTCTTCAACGCGATCCCGCAGTTCGATCCGTCAAAAAGAGAAACATGCGTCTCGAGCACATCATCCGGAATGGTCGAGCGGTTCACGGCAAAGCCGTGGTTCATGGATGTAATCTCGACCTTGCCGGTGAGCAGATCCTTGACTGGATGATTTGCGCCGTGATGTCCCTGGCGCATCTTCATGGTCTTCGCTCCGACCGCGATGCCGAGCATCTGATGTCCGAGGCAGATGCCGAACACCGGCACGGAGGCTTGCAGCAAGCTTTGGATGACCGGCACGGCATATTCTCCCGTTGCTGCCGGATCGCCCGGACCGTTGGACAGAAAAACGCCGTCAGGATTGAGCGACATGATCTCTGCGGCGGTCGTCTGCGCTGGAACGACGGTCACCTTGCAACGGTTGGTCGCAAGCTGACGCAGAATGTTTCGCTTTATTCCATAATCGATGGCGACGACATGAAACTCGGGAATATCGAGCCGTGCATATCCTTTGCCCCAGGTCCACGCGGTCTCATCCCAAACGAAGCGCTGGGCGGAGGTGACGGTAGGGACCAGGTCCATGCCGACGAGCCCCGGCCATTCGCGGGCTTCCTGCTTCAGAAGAGCGAGATCAAAACGGCCGGTCGGCTCGTGCGCGATCACCGCATTCGGCATGCCTTTCGTGCGAATGAGGCTGGTCAGCGCGCGCGTATCGAGGCCGCTCAAGCCGATGATGCCGCGTGCTTTCAGCCACTCGTGCAGGTGCCGCGTGGCGCGATAGCTCGACGGCGCGGTTATCGCGGTGTGAAGCACAACCCCGCGAGCTCCGAGTGTTGCCGCCATGTTCAGCGTTTCGATATCCTCCTCATTCGCTCCGACGTTGCCGATATGCGGGAACGTGAAGGTGATGATCTGGCCCGCATAGGACGGATCCGTGAGGATTTCCTGATAGCCGCTCATTGCGGTGTTGAAGCACACTTCTCCCACTGCACGGCCGGTCGCCCCAAGCCCGAAGCCCTCGAGTACCGTTCCATCGGCGAGCACCAACAGCGCGGTTGGTTGCGGCTCATGCCAGCCGGTCGCGCGCGAGCCCGTGGCAAGCTCAGCGTCATGTGCCGAAGGAGAGCGAGAGGCGTCGGCCAAGACCTCTTTCGCAGTCATTGAGAGCTTACATGCGCAGGTGTACACCGCGGCCGAATGCCCGGCCGGGCGCGGATTTGCAGGGGCCATAGCCGTGCTGCGCGACGATATCAACAGCGCGCTCAAAGGAGCGATGAAATCAAGGGACGAGCGGCGCGTGTCAACGCTGCGCCTGGTAAATGCCGCGATCAAGAATGCGGATATCGAGGCGCAGACGCAGGGCAAGGCATTGCCGTCCGATACCGAACTGCAGGCGCTCCTGCAGAAACTGATCAAGCAGCGCCAGGAATCGGCGGAAATATACGCGGGCGCCGGGCGCAAGGAGCTTGCGGCTCGCGAACGCGATGAAATCGAGATTATCCGCGCCTATCTTCCCCAACAGGTTTCCGGAACCGAGCTCGATGCCGTGATATCCTCAACCATCAGCGAGGTTAGCGCCCAAAGCATGCGCGACATGGGCAAGGTGATGGCTGCGCTGAAACAGAACTTCGCCGGCAGAATCGATTTCGCAGAGGCGAGCGCCATCGTGAAGGCAAAGCTCGCGCCCTAGCGTGCGGCAGCGCTGTGGAAAACTTGGAAAACGCGCCGTTTGCCAACTCATTGAGCGGCTCGCTAGAAGGCGAACATATCTCCTGCATTTTGCCGGTTATCATTGCGCACCGATTCGCTTGCAGAGCAGCGCGCCATGCGATTTCCGCCTCATTTTCTCGACGAGCTGCGCGCGCGCATTGCAGTCTCTGAGGTCGTAGGTCGGCGGGTGAAGCTCAAGAAATCCGGCCGCGAATGGTGCGGACTTTCACCATTCAATCAGGAAAAGACGCCGTCGTTCTTCGTCAATGATGAGAAATCGATGTGGTTCGACTTCTCTGCCGGCAAGAACGGAAACATTTTCGACTTCGTGATGCTCACGGAAGGCGTTTCGTTTCCGGAAGCGGTCGAAAGGCTTGCGCAACAGGCCGGAATGCCGCTGCCTAGCCTTTCCCCCGCGGACGCGCAGCGCGAGCATCGCCGCAAGACGCTCCATCAGATCATGGAAGCGGCTGCTTGCTTTTTCGAAGAAACATTGGCCTCGCGCATAGGCGCAAGAGCACGCGGTTATCTTTCGGACCGGGCCATCGAGCCTGCGACAATACTCAAATTTCGGCTCGGCTATGCGCCGGTCGACCGCTTTGCCCTCAAGGAGCACCTGGGCAAGCTGGGCATTGCAACCGAGGACATGGTCGAGGCGGGATTGTTGATCGCCGGCGAAGCTATTCCGGTTCCTTACGATCGTTTCCGCGACCGGGTGATCTTTCCCATTCTGGACGGCCGCGAGCGGCCGATTGCGTTTGGCGGACGCGCCCTCGAGGGCGACGTCCCGGCCAAGTACATCAACTCGCCCGAGACGCCCCTCTTTCATAAGGGCGCTACGCTCTACAACCTGCCTAGCGCGCGCGCCGCGTCGCACAAGGGCGCGCCACTCATCGCTGTTGAAGGTTACATCGACACGATAGCGATGGTGGCGGCCGGCTACGAGGCCACCGTCGCTCCTCTCGGCACCGCGCTGACGGCCGAACAGCTCGCGCTTTTGTGGAAACTGGCAGATGAGCCCATTCTCTGTTTTGACGGCGACCAGGCTGGTCGGCGCGCCGCGTATCGGGCTGCCGACCTGGCGCTGCCACTCATTGCCGCCGGCAAATCCCTGAAATTTGCGCTCTTGCCCGGGGGACAGGACCCGGATGATCTCCTGCGCGTGGCCGGACGGCGCGCCATGGCGGAGCTCATCGAGGCGGCATCTCCGCTCGCGCAAGTGCTCTGGATGCGCGAGACGGAGGCGGGCAGCCTCGACACACCCGAGCGGCGAGCCGGGCTTGAAGCGCGACTGCAACAGGTCGTTGCAGCCGTGGCCGATGCTTCGGTGCGCAAGCATTATCGCCGAGAGTTCGACGAGCGTCTGCGTCTGCTGTTCGAGCCCGACCGCCCGCAATTCCAGGAAAGGGGTGGCCGATTTTCGGGCGGAGCCCGTGGCCGCCGGGTGCCCGATCGGGCATATCCCGCTCGCGGACAGACCAATCGCTACGTGGCCGCAAGCCCACAGTTTGCAGCAAGTCCCATTCACCGGGGATCACTCATGCCGCGACGAGAGGCGCTTATTCTGCAGGCGGTGATCAATCATCCGTGGCTCCTTCACGATCACCTGGAAGACCTCGCGAGTCTGGAACTGCGTCATCCGGATGCCGCCAAAATAAAGCCCGCTCTGATCGATATTTTTGCCCAAATGATAGCCCCCGATAGGGAGGCGATGCTCGCCGAGCTTGGCCGGCGGGGACTGGGGCATGCTGCCGAACGGATTCAAAAAGTGATCACGACCAGCTCGGTGTGGGGCGCCCAGGGCGGAGCCGCCCCGGACGATGTGCTCGAGACCTGGAAGCAGCTTGTCGCCTTGCACCGGCAATGGCATGCCCTAGCTAAGGAACTCCGCGATGCCGAGGAGGCCTTGGGAAGGGAATCGAGTGAGGCGAATTACTCGTGGCTGCAGGACATAAAAGCTCGGCAATCGGTTCTGGATGGCAGGGAAGCACTGATCGAAGGCTTCGGGACCGCATCGGGTCGGCAACAACGAGTGCTTTGACGGACAGTTAATTCGGGGTTAAGCGGCTGCGCTGAGACTGCAAAGGCGCCGAATCGCGACGCTCTCAATCGCGCTCGCTCTCTTGCGGCGGTATCTCGAGGCGATCTCTGGGGGGTCGAGTCTCCCCACATAGGGTAGGGCGGGTTGTAATCGACGTTTGCGCGGGGACGTCCAGGAGAAATAGATGGCGAGCAAACTCAAGCCAGCGGCAAGAGAGAAGGACGGCAAAGAAGAGGAGACGCCCGAGCGAGAGGCGACCGAATCGTCCGACGCGCCCCTGCCGCTTCTCGACCTGAGCGACGCCGCCGTCAAAAAGCTCATTCGCACTGCGAAAAAACGCGGCTACGTCACCCACGACCAGATCAACTCCGTGCTTCCTTCGGAGGAGGTGAACTCCGAGCAGATCGAGGACGTGCTCGCGATGTTCAGCGAGATGGGTGTGAACGTGGTGGAGACGGAGGAAGCGACGGAGGAGGAGGAGCGCGAAGACGCAGAGGAGGAGGCCGAGCCCGAAGGCAGCGACCTGGTCGAGGTGCAGCGCGCCGTTCCTGCCAAATCCGAAGCCAAAGAGCCGAGCGAGCGCACTGACGATCCGGTGCGCATGTACTTGCGCGAAATGGGCTCGGTGGAGCTGCTCTCGCGTGAGGGCGAGATTGCGATCGCTAAACGCATAGAGGCTGGGCGCGAGGCGATGATTGCAGGCCTGTGCGAGAGCCCCCTCACCTTCCAGGCGATCATCATCTGGCGCGACGAGCTCAATGAAGGCAAGGTCTTTCTGCGCGACATCATCGACCTTGAAGCAACCTATGCGGGCCCCGACGCGAAGGTGATCCCTGCTCCCACGACGATCACGGAGGTGCAAACGCTGGCAGTAGCAAGCGGCACGCCGATCCTGGCGCAGACACCGGCTCCCCCCGCCGCGCCGCCGAGCGCCATTCCGTTCAGGCCAGGGCCGACGCGGGACGATGGCGAGGAGGAAGAGCGCGTCGAGGCGGTTCCCGCCGAAAGCGAGTTTGACGAAGAGGACATGGAGAACTCGCTCTCGCTTGCCGCCATCGAGGCCGAGCTCAAGCCCAAGGTTCTGGAGACCTTCGATAACGTTGCCGATGCCTACAAAAGGCTGCGCCGCCTCCAGGACCAGGACATCGAGTTCAAGCTTAAAAACACGACGCTCTCGCCGGCACAGGAGCGACGCTACAAGAAGCTCAAGGACGACATTATCGCGGAAGTGAAGTCCTTGCGGCTCAATCAGACCCGCATCGATTCACTCGTCGAGCAGCTCTATGACATCAACAAACGGCTGGTGAGCTATGAGGGCAAGTTGATGCGGCTCGCCGAAAGCCACAGCGTCTCGCGGGAGGATTTTCTCAAGAACTACCAGGGCTCGGAGCTCGACCCGCGCTGGCTCAACCGTGTGTCGAAGCTTTCCGCGAAAGGGTGGAAAAGCTTCGTCGCCAAGGACAAGGACAAGATCAGGCAGTATCGGCACGACATCCAGGAGCTGGCGGGGGAAACCGGGCTCGAGATCGGCGAATTCCGCAAGATCGTGCAGATGGTGCAGAAAGGCGAGCGCGAGGCTCGCCAGGCCAAGAAGGAGATGGTGGAAGCGAACCTGCGCCTCGTGATCTCCATCGCCAAGAAATACACCAACCGCGGGCTTCAGTTCCTCGATCTCATCCAGGAAGGCAATATCGGGCTGATGAAGGCGGTCGATAAGTTTGAATATCGGCGCGGATACAAGTTTTCCACCTATGCGACATGGTGGATACGCCAGGCGATCACCCGCTCGATTGCCGACCAGGCGCGCACCATCCGCATTCCGGTGCACATGATCGAGACGATCAACAAGATCGTGCGCACGTCGCGTCAGATGCTCAATGAGATCGGGCGCGAGCCTACACCCGAGGAGCTTGCGGAAAAACTCGGCATGCCGCTCGAAAAAGTGCGCAAGGTGCTCAAGATCGCCAAGGAGCCGCTGTCGCTCGAGACTCCGATCGGCGACGAGGAAGATTCCCATCTCGGCGATTTCATCGAGGACAAGAACGCCATTTTGCCTATCGATGCGGCGATCCAGTCCAATCTGCGGGAAACCACCACGCGCGTGCTCGCCTCGCTGACGCCGCGCGAGGAACGCGTGCTGCGCATGCGTTTCGGCATTGGCATGAACACCGACCACACGCTCGAGGAAGTGGGCCAGCAGTTCTCGGTCACCCGCGAGCGCATCCGCCAGATCGAGGCCAAGGCGCTACGCAAGCTCAAGCATCCCTCGCGCAGTCGCAAGCTGCGCAGCTTTTTGGATAACTGATAGGTCCAAACGGCCAAAAAAGCCGGCGCTCACGCTGGGCTTTTTTCATTTGTGACGCGGTCAGTCCGTAGCCCCGACTGGGCGCAGCCAGATCCGGGCAAGGACTTTCCGGATGCCAATTCCCAATTCGGGCTACGCCCGTTCAATTTGCCGGTCGAACGCCGAACTTCTCCTCGAACCGGCTTGCGTAGTAGGGCCAGACCTGGGGATTGACGATGCGGGGAGGACGCTTGCCGTCGAGCGTCATGATCAGCTGCTCGGCCGCAATTTTCCCCATGTTCTCGCGCGTCTCCCGCGTCACGCCGGCGGTGTGAGGGCTGGCCAGCACATTATCCAGCTGCAGCAGCGGATGCTCGCGGGGCGGCGGCTCCTTGTCCCACACGTCGATGCCGGCGCCGGCGATCTGCTTCGTGCTCAGCGCATCGAACAGCGCCCTTTCGTCGTGAATGAAGCCGCGTGCCGTATTGATGTAATAGACGTGCGGCTGCATCAGCGCGAATTGCGCGCTGCCGATCATGCCGCGCGTTTCTTCGGTGAGCGGGCAGTTTATGGATATGTAATCGGAGCGGCGCAAAAGCTCGTCGATCTCGACCTTGACGGCGCCGCGCTCGGCCATGGTTTGCGCCGGAAGATACGGGTCGTAGGCAATGACCCGCATGCCCAACATTCCGCCGCACAGCCTCGCTACTTTACCGCCGACGTTTCCCAGGCCAACGATGCCAATGGTGTGCCCCCTCACGTCATTGCCGGTGAACTCCGCGCGATCGCGCACGTTGCCTTTGCGCAGCGCGTGATTGGTCTGCACGATCTGCTTGGACAACGCGAGCAGCATGGCAACGACGTGCACGGCGACCGCCTCGGCATTGCCGCCCGCCTGATTGATCACGAGTACGCCTGCTTCGGTGCAATCCTGTATGTTGACGGTGTCGAAGCCTGCGCCGTTTGTGGAAACGATGAGCAGGTTGGGCATCCGGCCAAGCAGGCTGCGGTTCACATGAAAACGGCGGTCGAGCTCGTCGCGCGCTGAGCCAATCTGGTAGGCATGCGCAGCCGTGATGATCGGCGCAGCCGCCTCGTCAGGGCTATCGTTTTCAAGCCGGTCCAGGCGGATTTCCGGCCGCTGCGCGACAATATCGATAAAGCAGGGATGCGCGAGATATCGCACGTAGAACGCGCGCTTTACGTTTTCTTTCATACTGACCCTGCTCCTTGCGTAATCCGTCCACCATCTTCCGTCATTCGGTGCATTCGCGCTAGCATCGGGCGAGCCGGGCACAATGCGGAGACAGCACATGCTGAGATTTCTGGCGCTCATTGGAGTCATCGCGATCATCATTGCTGTCGTTGCCGCGGTCTATTTCTTTGGCGGGTTCTACAACGTGGCAGCGTCGCAGGAGGATCCTGCAATCATCAAATCGACCGTCGCTTACGTCCGCAGAGCCTCGGTTGTGCGCCGCGCCAAGGACAGCCCGCCCACATCGCTCGATGATCCGGCGATCATCCGCAGCGGCGCGCGCGCTTTCCGGGAGCGGGGCTGCACCAACTGTCACGGAGGTCCAGGCGTGGAATGGGCCAAGTTTTCCGAAGGCATGCGCCCGGATCCACCCGACCTCAAGGAGCTCGTGAACGACCGCACACCGGCACAGGTGTTTTGGGTGATCAAGAACGGAGTTAACATGACGGGCATGCCGAGCTTCGGGACGATCGAAGTGCCCGACCAGGAAATCTGGAGCATCGCGGCCTTTGTTAAGAAACATCCTACCGTGTCGGAGGAGGACTTCAAGGCCTGGACCGCACCGGCCGGCGGTAACCAGTAACTTCGCAGGCGGAACCATTCCGGTGCGGCAAGGGTTGCTCGGCTGACGCGCCTGCTTGCCTGCTGCCGGAGGAACACATGCGCCGCACTCCACTGCTGCTGCTCAGCATGCTTGCTGTGATCCACTTCGGGTTCGCGGCTCGGGCGGCCCCGGAAACGCCGGTAGAGCACGGCTCCCCAGCGCAAGCGCCCGGCGAGCCTCCCCACGTCTCGCCGCGCCTCAACCTGACGCTGGAGCAGCGCCATATGATCAAGGAGATCATCAAGGACGTAAAAGTGAAGCCGAGCTCAACTGAATTCCAGCCGAAGATTGGCGAGTCGGTGCCGGGCAACATCGACTTGCAGCCGATGCCGCCGGAGGTCACGCAAAAAGTCCCTCAGATCAAAAGCCACGTGTCTTTCC
>JBKPOZ010000221.1:0-10497 GCA_046733355.1 Pseudomonadota bacterium
GCGGCTGGCGCGGCGTGCTCGCGCTGTGGTCGCTGCCGCTCGTACTCATCGCCGCCGCGCTGCTGTTTGCGCCCGGCGCGCCCAGGCCCGCGGCAAGCGCGCCGCGCGCGCCCATGCGCGCAAACAGCGCGCTCGTCTGGCGGCTCGGCCTCGTCTTCGCCGGCACCAACAGCGTCTATTTCTGCGTCAACGCCTTCGTGCCGGGCCTCCTCGCCGCGCAAGACCGCGCCGACCTCATCAGCCCGACGCTCACCGCCTTTCACCTCGGTCAGCTGCCGGCAACGCTCATCGCCGGATTTTTCGCACGCCGCGTCGAAACCAGCGTCTGGCCCTATGTGGCCACCGGCCTCGTCATCGAGGCGACGCTGCTCGCGCTCGTCTCGGGCGCCGGCGCATGGACCATTTTCTGGGCCGCCTGCCTCGGCTTCTTCAACTGCACTTCTTTGGTGTTCGGCTTGGCGCTTCCGGCGCTTCTCGCCGCCCCCGCCGATGTGCCGCGCCTTGCGGCCGGAATGTTCACGGTGAGCTACAGCTGCGCCATGGCGGTCGCGGTCGCGGGCGGCGCCGCATGGGACATCGCGGGCAACGCGCGCTGGGCCTTCTTGCCCGTGGCCGCGAGCGTGCTGCCCATGATTATGCTCAGATGTCAGATGTCAGATGTCAGATGACTGATGTCGGGGCGGCCTTCTGACCTCTGACATCTGATCTCTGACATCTGACCTCTGTTGCCGTCAGGCAACAAGCGTCGGCTATTCGCGCGCGCGCCCCCACTCTCCCGATGCGGCCGCCGCGGCCGCGCACTACACTCCATATGTAGAGACACGAGTCGGCAGGGGGCTTATGGCTCAGCAATCGGGCGGATCTCGCGCGCGTGGCGGGCGTGGTCTTTTGAGCATGATCTTTTTCCGAACACCGGTTCCCACCCTCGGGTCAATGCCCGAGGGCAGGCTTTTTCGGGATCATGCTCGTGCGCTGATCGGCGCGCTCGCGCTCACCGCGGCGGCGACGCTCGCTGCCGCGCCCGCGCTGCACGCCGAAGAAGACGAACTTGTCGCCGACGCCTATGCGTATCTGGCGCAGCAGCCGCCGCCCATCGATTTCTCGCAGTACCAGCCCGGCACCATCGTGGTGAGCACACAGGCGCGCAGGCTCCACCTGATCGAGGCGAACGGAGAAGTGCTCACCTATCCGGTGGGCGTGGGCAAAGCCGGGCGAACCTGGAGCGGCACCGCCTATATCCGCGGCAAGCAGCTGCGCCCGCCGTGGTCGCCGCCGCGCGCCATCCGCCGCGAGAAGCCGTGGCTGCCCGACTACATCCCCTCGGGCGCGCCCGAGAACCCGATGGGCGCCGCGGCCATGCTGCTCAGCGTCGACCAGTACGCGATCCACGGCACCAACGCGCCAAGCTCAATCGGCGGCTTCGTCTCCTTCGGCTGCATCCGCATGTACAACGCCGACATCCTGGACCTCTACAAGCGGGTGAAGGTCGGCACGCGCGTCGTCGTTTTGCAGTAGTCAGATGTCAGAGATCAGATGTCAGAGATCAGATGTTCAGATTCTGACATCTGACATCTGACATCCGACATCTGACATCTGACATCTGACCTTAGCTGCGGTTGAGCTTGTCCGCCTTCTCGGCGTCGTACCACCAGGTGTCGGGCATCCCCGGCGCATAGCGCGGGGCAATCGCCGGCCGGCCAAACACGTCCCAGAACGCAATCCAGTGCGAAGGCTTGTACCAGTGCGGGATCCAGTAGCGGCCCGAGCGCATGACGCGGTCGAGCGCGCGGCACGCGGTGGTGAGCTGCGGCCGGCTGGTCGCCGCAATCACCTTCTCGATGAGCGCATCGATCACCGGATCGGCAATGCCGCCCACATTCTGCGAGCCCTTGAGCGAGGCTGCCTGCGAGGAGAAGAAGGTGCGCAGCGCATCGCCCGGCGTGTTCGAGAACGAAAACCGCTGCACGACGATGTCGAAATCGAATTCGTCGACGCGTTTCCTGTACTGCACCGGATCGACGATGCGCAGGGTTGCGTCGATGCCGAGCGTGGCGAGGTTCTTGATGAACGGCATGTGGTGCGGCTGCGACACCGGATCGTCGATGAGAAACTCGACGGTGATCGGCTCGCCATTGGGCATCACGCGCTTGCCGTCCTTGACCGCAAAGCCCGCCTCGGAGAGGAGCGCGGTGGCCTTGCGCAATTGCGCGCGGTCCTGGCCCGAGGCGTCGCCCACGGGCGGCACATAGGGATCGCCGAACACCTCGTCCGGGACCTTGCCGCGGAACGGCTCGAGCAGCGCGACCTCGTCGGCGGACGGCTTGCCCAGCGCCATCATGTCCGAGTTCTGAAATACCGAGTGGGTGCGCTGGTAGGAGCCGTACATGATGCTCTTGTTGGTCCACTCGAAATCGAACGCGTTGATGAAGGCCTCGCGCAGCCGCTTGTCCTTGAACTTGTCGCGCCGCGTGTTGAAGAACCAGCCCTGCGCGCCCGAGGGCGTGTGGTCGGGAATGACATCGCGCTTGACCCGGCCGTCACGGATTGCGGGAAAATCGTAGCGCGTCGCCCAGATGCGCGAGACGAGCTCCTCGCGGAACAGATAGGTCTTGCTGGTGAAGCCCTCGAAGGCGACGTCGCGGTCGCGGTAATACTCGTAGCGCACCACGTCGAAATTGTTCTGCCCGCGCGAGACTGGAAGATCGGCGCCCCACCAGTCCCTTACCCGCTCGAACTCGATGTAGCGGCCCGGCTCGAAGCGGCCGACCTTGTAGGGCCCCGAGCCGAGCGGCGGCTCGAGCGACGTCTCCTCGAAGGAATGGCTCGTGTAATAGGCGCGCGAGAAGATGGGCAGCGAGGAGACGAACAGCGGCACGTCCCGCCCGTGCCCGCGCGCAAACGTTACCACCACCGTCGTGTCGTTCGCCGCCTGGACGCCGGCAAAGTCGCGCAGCAGCTGCTGCGCGATCGGATGACCCTTCGTCTTGAGCGTGGTGAGCGAGAAGGCGACGTCATGGGCGGTGAGCGGGCTGCCGTCGTGGAATTTGATGCCGGAGCGGAGCAGGAACCGATAGGTTAGCCCGTCGGGCGAAATCTCGACCCCGCGCGCCGCGAGGCCGTACATGGCGTCGGGCTCGTCCTGCGCGCGCGCCATGAGCGAGGCGAAGGTGAGCTCCATGCCCTGCGCGCCATCGCCCATGAGGATGTAGATGTGCAGCGAGTTGAAGGTGAGCAGGTTCTGGTTGAACAGGCGCGTGGGCGCGACGAACGAGAAGGCGCCGCCCTTGGGCGCATTCGGGTCGACATATTCGAAATGATGGAAGCTCGCCGGATATTTCAGATCGCCGAAGGCGGAGAGCCCGTGACGCTCTTTTGCCGGGGGGTGTAGCTGCTGCGCCTGCGCAGGAGGAGCAAGCACGCCGGCGAGAGCCCCCGCTCCAAGCATGACCGCTTCGCGCCGGGTCAGATTGCAGCCGCTCATCGGGGGTACGCACTTCCTCACGCCGGACTTCATGTCGGCCGACCGACAGCGTAGAAAATTGTCCCGGCGATGTCGATGCGCTGCGCGCTTGTGTCGCTAAGCGGCTAGGCGGGCGCGATGTCCTGCAATGTGGCGCCGCTCTCGAAATGCTCGACAAAGATGCGGCCGATCCCCTTCGTGCAGGCGGCCGCCGCCGCGGAAGAAACAGCAAGTCCAATCACCGCGCTCGCCGGAATGACGTAGAGCAGGGTCGCGGCCGTCACCGAGGCCAGTCCCTGCGGCATCGCCCCGCCGGCAAGGCCCATGACGATGGCGCGGTCGCGGTCGCGCTCGAACGGGACGCCGTAATGGCGGCTGAGCGCCTTGACCATGTGCACCAAAAGGGCGGTGACGCTGGCGAAATTCACCCAGGGCAGCGGAATGCATCCGCCGAGCGCAGCGAAGGCGGCATGGTGGTTGACGATCGCAAGCGCCGTTGCGCGCCGGCGCGGGTCAGCGGCGCTTGCGCGCGGCTGCGCGGCCGGCGCCGGCGGGGCCGCAGCGTCCTTTCGGGGCGCAATCTCGATGACGTTGTCGCAGTTTTCGGACGCGGCATCGGTGAGCGGGGGCAGCTCGGCCACGATCGCCCGCGGCAGCTTGCGCTTGCTCATGCGGACGCCGCCCGATGCGCGTGGGATTGACCTGCAAGAACAAAGTCGATCTCGTCCGCAATGGCGGCGATGTCGCGCGCGGCGGCGCCGCCCGGATCGGTCATGGTGGGGGTTGCGCCCCAAAGCGCCGCCTCCGCATAGGCGACGCGGTTGCTCATCTCGTTCTTGAGCACCGGAAAGCGCGCCTCAATCAGCTCGGCGCGGATGTGGCGCGAGATGATCGAGTCGCGCGTCGTCTGCGTAAGCAGGCAGCGGAACGGCACCTGGCCTGCGCCCGGTCCCTGCAGCAGCAGCTTGAGCGTGTCGAGCATGCGGTCGACGTCGAACGGCGAGGGCTTGACCGGCACGATGACGAAATCGCTGATGCGCAGGCATGACAGCGTCGATTGCGAGCGGAAACCCGGCGTGTCGATGAGCACCGGGCCGGCCTCGGCGGCGGCTTTTTGCGCCGTGCGCCAGGCATCCTTGCTCGCATCCTCGATAACGGGAACGCCGGAAAGCCGGCGCTCGCGCGCAGCAAGGCGGCCGATCGAGCGCTGCGGATCGGCATCGATGATGGTCGGCGTGCGCCCATTAAGCCGCCAATGTACGGCAAGACAGCTCGCCAGCGTGCTCTTGCCGCTGCCGCCCTTCATGGTCGCAACCGTGATGATCGCGCTCGCCACCGAGAGCCTCCGCCGCCAATTCCGGGCACGAATCACTGAGAAGCGCGATGTTACCGGCTTATCCCGGCGCAGGCCACATGGGAGATGACACGCGCCGAGGCGTCAGCGGGGCTGCTCCCTGGCGGGCGGCGACGAGCCGTTGCTCTCCGCGGGCGCCGTCGCCGAGCCCATCGCGCGCAAGGCCGCGAACCAGCGCGCAAAGGCCGCGTCGATCTCGGAAAGGCTGGGGACGGGATATTTGTAATGCTGCGCTTGCAGGCCCTCCGGTGGCTTGCTGTTCTCGGCGGGAGCTGCCGCGCTGCCATTTGCGGGCTTCTCTGCCGAGGCTGCCGGCGCCGCCGGGGTCGTTTCCTCTTTCGCCGACCCCGCGCCCCCCGCGCCTTTCTCCGCCGCCGGCTGTTGCGCCGCCGCGTCGACGTTGCCGAGAATGATGGGTAGCCCGTCCTTGCCGCCGCCGACAATGACCACCTTCGCATTCGTGGACTGGGCAAGCCCCAGCGTGGCCTCGATGCCGCGCCAGCGCAGATACGAATCGGAAATGCCCTGGCTCACGATCTGCTGGAACTCGCGGATGCCTTCCGCTTCGATCTTCTTGCGTTCCGACTCGCGCATTTCGCGCACCACGCGAAACTTGAATTCCTCCGCGATGTAATATTGCTCGATCTTGCGGTTGATTGCCGTCACCACGGCAGTCGGAAGCTCGATGCCGAGGATGAGGGTATCGATGAGATTGAGCATGTCATTGAGCGGCACGCGATATTGGGTGTAATCCTCGCCCTCCGGATGCTCCATCATCCGCTCTCCCAGCATGGCGTCGACGCGCTTCCTGATGTTGTTCTGGATCTCCTGGCGCTTGGTCGAATAGACGTCCTCCGCCGTGTATTCCGCGATCACCTCGCGCATGCGATTGCCGATCTCGGGCACGACGAGCGCGTTCACGTAGTTTGGTCCTACGACCTGGTGCAGCTTCGGGATCGCATCAGCCTTCAGGCGGTAGCGGATGTTGATCGATGCGGTGAGGCTGATGCCGTCGCGCGAGATCGCATTGTAGGTCTCGGTAGCCGACTGCACCCTTGTGTCGTAAAGGAACAGCTTGTCCCACGGCCAGATAAACCGCAGTCCTTCGAATTTGAGCTGGCGCGGGTCGAGCACCGTGCCGCCTCGGAAGCGTTTCCACACCACGCCGACATAGCCGCTGGGCACCGTGACCAGCACATGCGGGGCGAGAATCACGCCGATCAGCGTGAGCACCATAAGATAGATGATGACGATCGGCATACGATACTCGACGAAACGCCACCACCTGCTCCGTGTGCTCGTCGGCGGGGGCCTGCCGTCTGCGGACCAGAGATACGCTTTCATGCGCCGTGCTCCACTGCTGCGCGCTCGATGAAACGACCTTCGTCCATGCGAAGCCTGCGGGCGGGCAAATCCAGCTCCTCCAGATACCGATCGTCATGGCTGATCACCACGACGGTTTTGCCGGCCCGATTGAGCGCCGGCAGAAGATCGAAGTAGAATTTGCGCCGGAACTCGGGATCCTGATCGGCCGCCCACTCGTCGAGCAACAGGATGGGACGGTTTTCCAGCAGACTCACGATCAGAGCGAGCCGCTTGCGCTGACCGGTTGACAAATCGAGCGTATCGAACGCCCGATCATTGAGCCGGGTCTTGTCCTGCAGCCGGAACAGGGCGAGCAGCCTCTCCACTTCCGCCGCATCGGGGTCCGGAATTCCATAAAGCCGCTGGAACAGATGGTAATCCACGAACACGGCGGTGATCAATTGGCGGTAGGTCTCACGGGTCTGATCGCTCACACGGACCCCGTCGAACGTGATCTCGCCCGCATCGGGCTTATAGAGGCTCGCGAGCAGCTTGAGAAAGGTGGATTTTCCCGACCCGTTGCCGCCGGCGATGAACACCAGCTCGCCCGATTGCAACGTAAAATCCACAGGGCCCACCTGGAAAACGCTCTCGGACGATCGCTCGACATACCGAAATACGACGTTGCGCATTTCAATTCGGTCGAACCGGCTCGGCGGATGTGGCGCGCCGATTTGGGCCGCCGTGATGGTCGCCTGCAGCCGTGTCTCAAGCTGCGCGACATGATCGGCGGCGGCGTTTGCCGAAGCAAGCAACGGGATTGACTGTACCAGGCCAAAGCAGGCTCCGATCACGAACACGAGTGCCGTCACTGTTTTGGCGATGGAGGCCCCGCCCAGCGTGGCGCTGAAGACCGGCACGACAAATACAATCGTGCCAAGCATGGCATACATGGCGCTCTGCAGCAGGATCATTCGCCTGAACGTCTCCGCCTGCGTGCGGATCTTGATGTTCGCAGCCGTTCGCGAGACTTCCGTGATGTCGAAATACAAGTCCTCGCTTCGGGCGCTGTTCAGGCGTACCTCCTTGAAGCCGTCGAGAAGATCCATCAGCCGGTTGTAAAGCCGGTTCTCCCAATCCGCCGCTTCTCGCTGCGCCAGTGCAAGCTGCCGGTTTCTGGCGTGAAATAACACCGCGGCGAGTCCTACGATTAAAACGCTCAGGGCAAATGCGAGGGGCGAGAGATAGACGACATAAAGAGCGACAAAAAATATGAGAACGCCACCCTGCGCCACGAATGCAAACGAGTTGCTGGCCTGCGTCAGAGTTGCCGTTTCGCGGGTGATTGCGGCAACGATTTCTGCCCGGCCAATGGCATCGAGAGGAAGGAGTTCGGAGTGGCGCACCTGATCCATCAGGCGAAGCCGCACCTTGTGGATTATTCCCTCAATCTCCGCCGTAGTGGTCACCAGAATGTAGTTCTGCGTCTTGATGAATAGAAGCAGCGCGATAATGAACAACGTGGCTGCCCAAAGGCTTGAACCTCCGGTGTCGGCGGCTTGGGCTCCGGCGTTGATGGCCGCGAGAATGGAGGCGCTGCTGATGCCGCCCAGGCCCGCCATGAAGACCAGCCGGCCGAGAGAGCCTTGCATCTCACGGCGGACAAGCTGAAAGAAGGACATCAGTTCAGTGGCGTGGAGCTATGGCACATACCCACTGCACTCAATCGTTTTGCGGCCGCCGGTGCCATTCAACGCGACGTGAGGGGCCGGTCAATATGAGCACTAGCAACATCACAGGAGGAGTGATGAAAAGCGAGATCAGGAACGTGCCGAAAAAACCAATGCGCCGTTGGCTGCCTGCAAAACCTGTAAGAAGGCAGAAGACCAAGTATATGAGCACGCCAATGGTAAAAAGCATGGTATAGATGCTTTCTGGTCGTTATCCGCAACGAGACCAGCGCCGAAGAGCAATTCAGTTGGATCGGACGCTCACACGTTCGAAGTCGTTGCTCCTTCGCTTGGAGTGCCTGAACTGGGAGGCTGAGTCGCAGCGGGGGGCTCCGCCGTTTTTGTGCGGGAAAAAAACCTCTCTCTCTGCGCTTTGATGAATTCTCGATAATCGGGGGGATTGAAATCGAGCAGCGTACCCCCTGAAGCGAAGTGCTGAACGAAAACTTTTCCAATAACGTAGGTCGCCGCGGCGGAGAACACTGGCATCGTGAGCGCGCCGACCATCTGCCCCCCGGGCACGCTCTTGATCATGCTGCCCACCCCCATTGCCGTAGTGGTAGCCGTGCTCGCGGGGATCACCGCTCCGGCGAGGCTCGCTATAATCGACTTTCCGAGGTTCTCGGAGAATGGGACGCCATAGATGTCAGATAGCCGCCGCAACATCTGAAGCTGCACGCCGCCGACCGCTGCAATATCGAGCAGCGGCACCGGTATGAGCCCGGCAGCTCCGGACCATAAGGAGAATCGATCGACGAGTTTGGCTGCGCGCTGGTTTCGATCTTCTGGTTTCGGTCCGATTGACCCGGAACCGACGCCATCGTCCGGGGTCGGTTGGGTGTGGTTCGTTACAGAGCCGGGCGCGTCCTGTGCCATTTGTCTGTCCCTTGTGGTAATTCGGATTGAGCCAGTTATGGACCAACTTGCGCAACTTAGACTGAAATAGGCGCCGTTGGTATGCGTGGTTAAACAGTACCATAGTGATGGCATGGCTTCCAGCATAGGCCTTTGCCCCCCAAGGGCTTTCCTCGATCCGCTCACCCTTGACAAAGAACCCCTCATGATCATTTTCAGCTGCCACCACAAAGCTCGAGCATTCGCGTTGCCGTACGGGCTCCTGTGAACAGGTCCAAGCAATTTGTTTTCTGACCTCGAGCGCAGTTTGGCTGTTCGTCTGCAAGCCGGTCGACGAAGTACACTAGAGCGGCGTGTCCTGCCGCTTTCGACCGCACAGCTGGGAATCTGGTTTGCCCAGCAGATCAACCCTGCAAGCGCTGCTTACAATATTGGCGAGTGGATCGAGTTAAAGGGATCGATAGATCCTACGCTGTTCGAGCAGGCATTGCGACGAGTCGTGCTCGACGCCGAGACACTGCACCTCCGCTTCAGCACCGAGAGAGACGTTCCGACGCAACGCATCGGTCCTGTCGCCGCATGGTCGCTTCCGCTGATCGATCTCAGCGAGGAAACTGACGCGCATCGACGGGCCGAGGACTGGATGCGAGCGGACATGGCTCGACCGACCGATCTCGCACGAGGCCCCTTGTTCAATTTCGCTTTGTTTAAAGTCTCGCCCGAGCGCTTCTATTGGTACGCACGTTATCATCACATTGCGATGGATGGGTTCGGCATGTGGCTGATGGCCCGCCGAGTCGCGCGTGTGTACACGATGCTCCAAAGCTTGCAGTGTTCGACGGATCACTCCTTCGGATTGTTAGCCGCACTGCTTGAGCAAGATTCCAAGTACCGAGCCTCCGCAGAGTTTTTTGAAGATCGGGAATACTGGCGCCGCTGCTTAAGTGATGCGCCTCAGCCGATTAGGCTCGGGTCCAACCCCCGGCTCGAACCGAACGGCTTTTTGCGGCACTCGGCAGTTCTACCGGGCTCCACGACGAAACAGCTGCGCCTACTCGCAAAACGTTCCAAGACCAGCCTTGCTCAAGTGATCGCTGCGGGGACTGCAGTTTTTCTGCATCGGCTATCTGGAACGTCAGATGTTGTCTTCGGGCTTCCGGTTACAAATCGGAATGAAGTCGCTCGAAACATTCCCGGAATGACCTCGAACGTAGTGCCACTGCGCCTGACTGTTCGTCCCGAGATGGCGTTTCTGGAGGTGATTGAGCAGGCAAAAAGGAAGATCAGGGAGGCAATACAACACCAAAGGTATCAAATTTCAGAGTTGCGCGATGTCGGTTCAATTATCTCTCCTCGTGGGCCACGGTTTGGCGTCAGTCTGAACTTCATGCGCTTCGATTATGATTACAATTTTGGTGATGCGGATATTGTTGCGCATAATCTCTCACTGGGACCGGTCGAGGATGTATCGATCGCTGTATACGAGCGCTCTGAAAGCGCTCCCCTGCAAGTAGATTTTGATGCCAATCCGGCCTTCCATGCCTCGTCTCAGTTAGCAGAGCATCAGCGGCAGTTTTTCAATCTGCTCTCCGCGTGTAGCGAACTCAACCGCCCTATAGGCGCACTGGAGATCCTGGAGCCGTCCGAGCGCGCGCTGATCCTGGGCGAGTGGAATGAGACGGCGCATGCGCTGCCGAAGGGCAACGTGGTGGAGCTGTTTGGGGCGCAGGCGGCGAAGACGCCTGCGGCCATTGCGGTCATCTTTGGCGATGAGGAACTGAGCTACCGCGAGC
>JBKPOZ010000222.1:0-7522 GCA_046733355.1 Pseudomonadota bacterium
GGCATACGATAGGCCAGCAGTTCCCCTTCCATGTTGACGATGGCGACCGGTTCACCGCGCTCATTGGCAAGGCGCTGGGCATGTCACCGACCGGGTGCCGGGGGTATTGAGCAGCAGGACGATGTGCGGCTCGGGCAAGCCGGTAGCCGGGCAGGCGGCGCATTACCCTTGCCACGAGATCCTGCTCGGCGGCGCTGGGTGGCTCTACCGCTAGACTTTGATTCGCGTTGCAGCTATAAAGGTGGACGTCGTTGTTCGTCTGCTTCGGCCTGGGTGGAGAGCCTACCCCCAACCCAGGCCCTCTCTTTTCGCCTTTCATCTGAATTACCTCATAGATTTGTGTTGGCCTCGATGTTGGCTGCGAGTTGGAATCACCGCGGCGCTCGCCGCTGTCGCTGCTTGTTGTTCGCACGTTTGAACTTGGCCCACATATTTGCTGGGTGATCGGGTGCTTTGGTTGACGCTCGCCCAGCTGCTTCGTAGAAAGCACGACGGCGTAGATATTCGTTGTGTTGGCAATCTGGTTTTTGCTGTTGGGCAGCAAGGTCTCTTTGGGCGCGAGGCCACGCTTGCGCAAGTCATTGTGGGTGCGCTCGCTGTAGCCGTGTAGCTCGCGGAACTCGACGAGTGAAAAGCCGCCGGGCGGGATAGGCATATTGGGTCATCTCGCGTTGTGCGCGCGGGGGTGGCCCTAAAAAACACGAGCCCCCCGCGCTCGTGTAAATTGAGCGTTTGGGGAGGCTCGCCTGCTACCGGTTAATCCGGGTGTCGTGCTGCCAACAACCCCTTCATTTCGCGAGGGGCCATTGATAAAACTCTAACTGATTTTGAAGCAGAAATAAAGGCCGCTAGCTGTTCTGAAAACTCCTTGAGCTTCACTTGAGAAGCTTCGAGCTTTCTTCCTGCTTCCACAGAGGTCCGTTTTGCGTGGCTGTCTTCGCTGATCCCCAGCGTGCTTTGAGATTTTTAGGGCGCCGCGCCTCGTGTGGCCCCAAGTGATCTTTTAACGGGCCGTGGCGACGAAACAGGGCAACTTTAAATGCCGCCATGGCGCAGAAGTGCATATAAGGGGGCGAGCGTAGCTATGACGTCGTCGCCGCTAGGCAAATGTACGACCGTGTAGTGGCACTGTATCCCATTGCGCATTTTATCTGTTTTCATTTCTCAGCCCTTGAGTTCGCGTTCAATCGCGTCAATGACGCGGCTGTAGACCTCGATGCTGGGGTTACCCTTTGCAATTCTGCGCGCCTCGATGTCCATGCAAGCGGCGCAGATGTTATATTTGCTCTACGCCAACCGCCGCCGCACGGTTGCGGGCAAGTTGTCGTAAAAGTCGCGCATCCATAAATGGCCGGCAGATGCAATCAAGCATTTCACTTGACGCTCGCCGCGTTGCTCCATCGCCCACTCGGCGCGGACGGATATCGAAGGTCGTAAGGTCGTAACCTTGCGTTTCGTAACCTTGGGTTTCGTAAGCTTGCGTTTCATTGTTTCTTCCTTACGACCTTACGATCTTCTCCAGGGCGCGGAGGAAGATAGTGCCGCCAAGCAGTCTCAAACCACTCGGCCTTATAGCCGCGAACAAGTTGACCAAGCAGCCAGATGACATCGGGCCTGACGCCGAACGGTTTGAGTGCTGGGCCACTTCCCATTTGCTTATGGCGTGGCCGTGATAGTTTTCCCAATCCTCATCGACGTTGGTGAGCAGCTGGGGGACTTGAGCGGCGGCAGAGCCTTGCCGTGTTTTTCAAACAAGTCATCGCGAAAGGCAGCGAGCAGCTTCTTTCCCCAACTCGGTTCATCATGCTCGCGCGTAAGCCGAAGCGCCGCTGCACGCGCCCGCTTCGGCCAATCACCGTCGGCAAGGTCGGCAATGGCGAAGAGCAGCGTGAAGTTTGCCGCCAAACGATTGCCGAACCCCGCTGGCATCGCGGGGGTGGCCTGCTGGATTGCCGCCATATTGCGATTGCATGTGGATCGGTGTTCGGACCGATCGGCGTGATGCAGCCAAGTTTGCCCAGGCTTCGGGGGGGCGTGGGCCCGATCTTACGATGCAGCTGGCATTCTCGACTCATCTCGCAAACCGAACCTTCTGCCCCTGGTCCAGCGACTCGTAGAAGCGCGCGAGCGTGGGACGGATCGCAGCGGTGGCCGCCCGCACCGCGGCGAGTCGGGCGCGCAGGGTTGCCATGCGACCGACCGGAGTGAGCGCGGTTTCGGCGGGGCACGCGTCGGCGAGCGTGTCGGCAGCTTTGAGCGAGGAGGTGACAAGCTCGTAGAAACTAACGCGCTGCGGCTCAGAGAGTCGCACACTGGCCTCAATCTCTCGGACCGGCCAGCCGCGGAGCGCCGAGATGACTTCCTCGCAGATGTCATCCGAACGTTTCGCGGCGACGTTGCGATCAGCGCTTGCATAGGCGCGCCAACGGGAGGACCGCCGATCTGACCGCTCGCCGTATCGCTCTTCTGTTCGTTCGCTCGGGCGCGCGGCCGCATCGGCGAGCGTTATGTCGCGCAGAAGGCGCGCCTTCTGCTCGTCGTCGAGCGCGGAATAGAATCTCTGCAGGGCCGGCTCTACTACGCTAAATGCCGCTCTCGCGGCATCGATGGCCTGCTCCATCGCCTCAAGTCGCACGGCGGGACTGGCCGGCACGCTCTGTGGGCAGTCGGATGCGAACCGCTCCGCCGCCTCGCGGGAGGTGCCGCGCAGCGCATCAAGCGCGGCATGCTGGGCATCGTGGGGGGCGGCGATGCGCGCGATGGTGTCAAACGGCAAATTCGCGAGTTCGGCGCTCTGCTGACGGCAGCCGAAGATGAGCCGCTCGGCTATAGCATCCAGGGCAGCGCCGCCGCGCCCGGCGCGTGCGGCGGGACCGGGTACCTCTGAGGCGCGGGGGCGCCGGCGGTCATTGTCACCGCTGCGGACAGACCGTTCGTAACCGCTGTAGTGATGCCACCACTTCCAGTGACGGGCGTCGGCGCTGGTGGAGAAACATATGCTGATCACCTGTACCAGCAGCGCAGGCAGGATGCCGGTTCTAAGCACGGCGCTCCGTCTCTCTGATATGCGCCAGGGCGAACTGAGTTCTAGTGTAGGGGCGAATTTTGGCTTTAGCCATTCCCATCGGATGGTACTGGAGGGGAGAATTGTGCTCCGCTGCATCCGCCGAAGTCCGCCACGAGCCAGCGCACGGCGCAGCGCATCTCAAACGAGCTTGGAGTGAAGTAGATAAAGCGCCGAGGAGAGCCCTCGAAGTAGCGCCGCCCGAGGAAAATAGCCCGAACAGGACATGGCGAACAGAGCCCGAGCATGCGTCAACGAAAGCAGCCATGGCGGAAGGCAAAATCGCGGCGCCGGTGCGAGCGAGGTCCGAGCGAAACGGAGCACCTGAAGCGCTCGCCCGCGAACGCTAAACGCCTAGACGAAGCCATTGCCGAAATCGCCGCAGGCAAGGTAGTCGCCTACGACCCCCGCGACCCGTCGGCACCAAGAGCCGGATTACGTCGGCGACCGTAGCTTCCGCGCCATTGCCGCAAGCCGCTGTGCGCGATGCAAAGTACTCATCGCCAAGTCGGCCAACTGGTCCGCCAGAGCATTGCGCTCCTCGTCCGACATCTCACCCGCTCGCTCTGCCTCCGCCATAAGCTCCCGCTCAATCGCGTCGGGACTCATTTCCTCCGCCGCCTTCTGCCGCTCGCGGTAGCGCTTCTGCTTTTCGGCGGGGCTGAGGGCCATGACGGTAACGTTACCGGCGCCGAGGTCGGCCCACAATGCCCCAACGCGCCTTCGAGGGCCCATTGATTTTATTGAATGATTTTACCCGGCCCCCGGCGCGCCAAAACCGCGATTCCGAGAAATCTCCCCCGCCTGAAAACCCTTATGACAACGGCACTTATCTCGCTACCCGTTTATCGGGCTTACCCCCCGCCCGTATGTGTAACGATTAGTTAACTAGCCCTGGGTTATCGCCCTGACATACGGGGGCATTCTTTAGGGATCTGCTCCCCATGACACCCCTCGAACCCACAGAAATCCTTTCCCCCCCTCAACAAGCCTATCTAGCTCGCACGGCTTATCGGCTGCGGCTGCAACGATGCTTTGTCAGCGTGCTGATCGGATTCTCACTTGCCTTAGCCCTTTCCTTCGCGACGGTTGCAATCGTCATGGCTGAATAAATATTTTCATCCAAAACGAATTCGGTCCTTCATTCTCATCGAAGGACGTTGCGGCGTTGACGGCGGCGTTCGAAGCCGCACTGAGCGAGCTTGAACTAGTTGAGCGCAACGATCTCATGACCAAGACCGTTGCCAAGACCATCATCGCACTCGCCAAGCAGGGCGGCGAGCGCGACCCCAAGCGGCTGTGCGGCCGCACGGTAACAATTCTTGGCAAATAGCCCCCACAGCCGCGAGCGCGCCAACTACGCCCATCGCTGCTGGTGCCTTTGCTGAGTTTGAGCGGACGATGATCCGGCCAACGGATCAAAGCCGGCCTCAAGCGCGCCGTTGCTCAAGGCGTGAAGTTCGGCCGGCCGAAGATAGATGGCGCGACCGAACGGAACGTGCGAAAGCAGTTTGCGAAGGGTGTGGGGATTTTGAAGGTCGCCAAGTCGCTCGGCTTCGGGACTGGCACGGTCCAGCGGATCTCAAAGGAGCGAGCAATGAGCTCGCGAGGGGCGCAGCAATGACGATTGGTCCCCAGCTCACCACAGTTTGTTACGGCGCGCTTGACCCCCCGGGGGCACTTTTCATTTTGAGAATTTAGTCATGCCCCCTCTGACAAAAACCTGTCCAAAAATGGTTCTGCCCATAAAGGGGGTAGCCTTTGTTTGAAAGATGTTTTTGCAAAAAAAGTTTGGTGCCGGGAGACGATTCCGCTAACGGGGCTAGCGACAGCGCGTAGGGCACGGGCGGCCAGAGCACACCATGGAGCACGGCTGTGCTGGCGGAAATCTACCTGCTGAAGTTTGAGGCGGCGGTGCGGGCGGCGAAGGAAGCGCCGATCACGGCTGCCGCACGGTTTGTGCCGGTCACCTTACCGGTTGCCAAGGCGTCCTAACCGCGCCTGCGGCATAGGCGCTTGGTGTCGGCCACGAGAGCTTGCCGTGGCATCCGGCGCCCCGATTCCGCTGCTCGCCTGCAGCTAGGCGGACCCTTCGATTCAGAACAATTCAGCTCTACCCCAAGGACCTGCGGGCGCTTTCGGGGCATCCCGAGCGTGCTGTAAGATGGCACGGCGGGTTCCGGGGAGGAGCCCATGCTCGACATAAGACGGCGCCAGTTCATCACGCGCCGCTGGCTGCGCGCGCCCAGCAATCGTCAACCTGACAAACTAGCAGAGCATAAACAAGACATCCGGAAGGTGTTCTACTCCCAATTTAAACGGCGTGCTTTGTCTGTCCGCACGCACCTCACGACACTACGGACAAGGATATCGGTTGCGGGATCATTGAAGCCCACCACCAGATATACGGCTGAGATGCTTTACACAGGCGAACCACATGCGCTGCGCCGTGATCTGATTCCTCAGCAAGAAAGACCCGCAACCGCCTGGGGCAGTGCGGGGAGGGAAGGCAATTCCCAGAGAGCGCAGCATTTTTGAAACGAGCGAGGTCCGCCTTCTGCTTGGCGGTGGCTGGCGTAGCCGCATTCTCTTCCGCAAGCTCCTTTTTCAAGTACGGGCTAACATCGCATCAATTTCGTCTAGCGCAGGTTGCAACATTTCGGGTTCGGCCCGCTTGAGCTTTTCTTCGGCCGCGCTATCGATGGCATCAAAGATGAATTTTCCCGCAGCGGCCTGCTCGTCCTGTGCTCGTGCCCACGCGAGGTCTCCCTGCCTACGTTCTTCGTGTCGGCGGCGGATTCCGTCATAGGCGGGATTGGTGCTGAGAATGCGATGACCTTCTACATGGTCGGTCATTTTCCATTATTTCATGTCATGCCAGACTGCGCGGCGCACTTGCTGGAGCTTGGTGGCGAGCCGTACGGCGCGATCGCCGGTGGCATTTTCCAATTGGCCGCGCAAGATCGCGCACCGCCTCTTCCGCTGCCTGATCCGGCAGGGCGGTACGTGCCAGGCCTCTGTACGGAAGGCAGGGGCACTTTCTTCGATGCTAAGTCGCGAGCTTTCGCCTAACCCCATTTCGTTGACGCCGGCTTTCCAGAGGAGCATTTGGGTTTCAACGCCGCGCAATGCGCCCGATCGCCATAGCTCTGTAATGCGCGCCTCGTCCATTGCCGCGACCCGCACACAAATACCGAGAAAAGTTCGGCACCTTCCCGGACTGGAGCGGCACGCCCTGGCCTATCCACCAACACCTGAAGTCCGCAGTTGGGTGCGCTCGCGTCAGATCGCCTACGCCAAGTCACGGCAAGGTGCGGCATGACGCCAGGACAAGGGCAGACTCCCGCCGTTCGATCCACTCGATCAGGAGGTGATGAGGTCATCGGCATGGCGCGCCATGTCTATGGGCGCGCGCTGTCTCTATGTTCACCTCAAGTGGCGGTGGAGCTTCACAACGGACTAGGTGTCGCTCATGTGCCCCGGTGCTTTCGTTTCAATTTTGTTGTGCGAAGCCAGCCTTGGCCAACGCGCGAGAAAGCGGCATGAGAACGATCAATCCCACAATCGCGACAACGATTGCCATAACGACCACTTTTGGATCGTCGAAACTTTGGCTTGCGACCACAAGTACAGCGGCGACATTGCGCTGGCCGGTGCCAAGAGCCATGACGCGCTTAGTGTCAACGTCAGGTCCGCCAAGCAGCCAACCAATCCCGACCCCAAATGCAATAAACAGAAGTCCTGCCAGAATCCCGAATGTACCGAAAACTTGTAGAACCTTGTCGATATTTGCAGCTGTGATCAATAACACCAGCAGGATAAGGCTGACGTTGGAAATAGAATCCAGCACAGGCTTCACTCGTGCGGCTAAGCCTTCGTAAGATGATCTCAAGGCAAGCCCCGCGGCCAGCGGGAGCAACATGAGCAGAACAAGGGAGCGAGCGATCTGCCACGGATCAATAGTGACCCCCCGGAAGGAGCAGTGGCAAAACGATGGGCAGGTAACCTACCGTGACGACCATCAGCAGCACCATACCACCACCGGCAAAGGCTAGGTTGCCCTTAGCAAGCTCAGCAAGCTTTGGGAGAAATGGTGCGCCTGCCGCACAGCCGAGCAGCAGCAATCCAACTCCAAATGGTTCGTCGAGCCCTAGCGCCTTTGCCAGTGCAACGGCGCCGCCGGGCATCAAGACGAAATTAGCGACCAAGGCGAAAAGGACCAACCGAACATTACGCAGCGGCTCGATTATTCGAGCCACGGTGAGACCTGCGCCCATCGCCAGCATACTCGACACGACAAAGCTCAGCATGGCTACGATCGCTGCCTTGCTCAACAGGTCCATCAGGATTGATATCGCCATTGTGGAGATTTGAGATCCATGTGCCGCGCGACGGTTCGGTTGCGTCCGCGCGGTCGGAAATGCTTCAGACTCCCGTTCATTTCAAGGAGGCCAGATT
>JBKPOZ010000223.1:0-3969 GCA_046733355.1 Pseudomonadota bacterium
ATCATATCCATGTGCGCGAGCAACTCGGCATTGCCCTTCACGCCGGCGTCGGCGAGAGCAAGCCCCGCCGCATAGGTGCCGATCCGCTGCCACGGCTCCATTTGCCGCTGGTCGCCCTTCTTCGGAATCTGCTTGTCGAGATCGAGCGGCGCGAGCGGGTGCACCAAGTAGGGAGCAAAGCGCTCCGCGTCGATCTTGATTCGCCGCTCGGCAAATCCATGCCAGTGCGCCTCGTCGCCTTCGCCGAGGCAGGACACGATGCCGATACCGGTGATCCAGACCTCGCGTGGCGCATCAGCCATGAGCGAGGGTCTCCATGGGGAATTCGAGCACCGCCGCCATTTTCTCCATGCTGGCGCGGAACTCCTGATTTGGAAATTCAACCAGCCGGAACGTGATCTCGGCGTTGCAGGTGAGCTTGCCCTCGCAGCGTATCTCGGCCTTGGCGACGGCGTAGCCGGAGCCTTCGTGCAGCAACTTGGCGGAGAGCGAAAGATCCTGGCCGGGGGGCACGAACGAGCGCAGCTTCGCCTCTTTGAGCGCGGCGAAGAACGGCATGCGCGAGAACTTAGTCACTGCGATGACGAGCCAGCCTGAAGTCTGCGCCATCGCCTCGATGAGCAGCACGCCGGGCATGAGCGGATAGCCGGGAAAGTGCCCTTCGAAAATGGTGGATGCGTCCGGAACGCGCGCTTCGGTACGGATCGTTTGCTGGGCCAGGTCGAGCTCGACGATGCGGTCGATGAGCTGAAAGTACTCGAGGCGCATGCGAGCGCGTCAGGCGCCCTTGGCAGCGACAAGTTCGTCGATGCGGGTGCACAGATTATTCAACTGGAAATATTGCTCCGTGGTCGCCTTGCCGTCGTTGACCTCCTGCGTCCACTGCTCGAGGGGCATTTTGATTCCGAACGCCTTATCGATGGCAAAGGCAATGTCGAGGAAGTCGAGGCTGTCGATGCCGAGGTCGTTGATCGCGTGACTTTCCGGCTTGATCGTGTCACGCGGAATGTCGCACGTCTCGGAGATGATATTGGCCACGGTATCGAAAGTCGAAGGCATCATAAATCCCTGATCGGTCACGCGTTTCGAGCGACCGCCGCCGACGTGTTTGCGATTGCGGGTCGGACGCCCCCGGAGCGGCCCGTCTCCCCCGCCTGAGGTCGGTTTGCCCGTATAGCGAAGAGGCAGCGCAAGTTCAATGGCGCGAAAATTCTCGGCGGTTGAAGGCATTAGCGTGCTTTCGGACGGTGCAGGACCGGGCAGGGGGCGGCGCGGCGCCCGGCCGCCCTAAATGATCCTCGAGCGCGTCAAAGCGGTAACGACCTCCGCGACCATCACCACGACGAAGATCACGAACAGCACCAAGCCCACTTGATCCCAGTAGAGGTTGGAGAGGGCGGTATCGAGCGCCATGCCGAGGCCGCCGCCGCCCACAAGGCCGAGCACGGCGGACTCGCGCACGTTGATGTCCCAGCGGAACATCGAGATCGACAGGAACGCGGGTTTGACCTGCGGCCAGTATCCTTTGAGCAGGACGGCGACCGGCGGCGCCCCGGCGGCGACGAGTGCCTCGATAGGGCCGGGCTGGGCCTCTTCGATCGCTTCCGCGAGGAATTTGCCGGTAAACCCGATCGAATGCATGGCGATCGCCATGGTTCCGGCGAGCGCGCCCGGACCGAAGACGGCGACGAAGAACAGCGCCCAGATCATTGCATGCACCGAGCGCGTCGCCACCAGAATGAAGCGGCCGATGCTGTTGAGAATGACCGAGCGGGTGATGTTCCGCGCCACCATGAGCGCGACGAGGCTCGCCATTATGACGGCCAGAATTGTGCCCAGCGTCGCGGTATGCAGCGTCTCGATCAACGCGCCGTGTACTTCCTTCGGGTACCACGCCCAGTCGATCGGCCACATCCGCACGAATAGATCGGCCGTCTGCTGCGGCGCATCGTAGAGAAACTCAGGAATGATCTCGATGCTGCGCAGCGACCATACGATCGCGACCAGCACCAGCAGATAGAAAAGGGAGCGCGTGACGCGCTGCGCCAAGGTGAAGCGCTGCCAGCGGCGCAGATGGGCCGCGGCGGATGGGGCGGTGATCATTGGAACAGCCTGCGCATCCAGCCCGATACGACTTCACCGGCCATGACCAGGGCGATGATGGCGAGCACGATCGTCAGCACGAAATCGTAATCGAAGCGCTGAAATGCGGTGAACAGCGTTGCCCCGATGCCGCCGCCGCCCACGAGTCCGACCAACGCCGAATTGCGCAGGTTCGAATCGAGCTGATATGCGGAAAATCCGATGAAGCGCGCCATGACCTGCGGCAACACGCCCATGATGACCAGCGACAGAAACGGCGCGCCGGTTGCGCGCACCGCCTCCACTTGGTGCATCGACATCTCCTCGACCGCCTCGGCCACCAGCTTCGAAAGAAAGCCGAGCGAAGCGACGATCAGCGCCAGCACGCCGGCGAGCGCACCGAAACCGACCGCCTTGACGAACAGGATGGCGATGATCACCGGGTGAAACGTGCGGAACAGGACGACGAGCGCGCGCGCCGCCCATGCGAGCGGCAAGGGCGAAAGGTTGCGTGCGGCGATGAGGCCGAGTGGCAGCGAGAGCAGCACGCCAACGGCCGTTGCGATGATGGCGATCTGCAGACTCTCGAGCATTCCGACGTAGAGGAGTTCGAGCTTGTCGGGCGCGAAGTTCGGGGGAAACATTCGCGCCACGAACCGCGCCGCATGGACGAAGCCGGCCGTGAGGCGCTCTCGGCTGATTTCAAGAATCGAACAGGCATAGACGACGTAGAGCGCGAGCGCGATGCAGGCGATCCGCGTCGGCCAGTTGGGCGGAAACGCCTTCCGCCGGGCGGCGGAAGATGGAGGCGGCGAGGGGGCTGAGAAGTCAGTCATGCCGGTGTGCGGCTCGTCTTCGTCTTCTCACTCGAGCCAGCCTTCCCCGCCGTAGATCTGCAACAGGTGTTCGTCTTGCAGTGCGCTCGGCGGGCCATCGAACACGATTTCTCCTTTCGCCAGGCCGACGATGCGATCGGCGAAGCGCCGGGCCAGATTGACGTTGTGGATGTTGACGATGACCGGGATGTCGCGCTCTCCGGCGCGGCGGGCGATCAGCTCCATGATCTCGACCGAGGTCTTGGGATCGAGCGACGACGTCGGCTCGTCCGCCAACACGAGATCCGGCTCCTGCATCAGCGCGCGTGCAATGCCGACGCGCTGGCGCTGTCCGCCGGAAAGCTGGTCGGCGCGTTGCGTGGCAAAATCGCCGAGCCCCACCGCATCGAGCAGATGGAAGGCGCGCTCGACGTCCTGCGCCGGAAACTTGCGCAGCCACGCACGCCATACCGGCACATAGCCAAGCCGTCCGCAAAGCACGTTCTCGATGACCGAGAGCCGCTCCACCAGGTTGTATTCCTGGAACACCATGCCCATGCGCCGCCGCGCAAGGCGCAATTGTCGGCCGTTGAGACGCGCCAAATCCTGGCCGCGAAACAGGATCTCGCCGGCGGTCGGATCGACCAGCCTGTTGATGCAGCGGACCAAGGTGGATTTGCCGGTGCCGGACGGTCCGATGATCGCGGTCAGGCCGCGGCCCTCAACGGTCAGCGAAACGTCTTTGAGGACGGGCTGGCCCGCGCGATACTCCTTGCGCAGCTTGCGGATGACGAGCGAGCGCTCGGCGTCGGCCGCCGCCGGCTTGAATGGTGTCGAGGCGTCCATGGCCCCGCGCGCGAAGATTACTGCTTTGCCGGCGGCTGCTGTTGTTGCTTTTTCGCCAGCGCCTCGGCTTCGCGTTTCGATTCGGCGTCATAGGCCGCCTTGTTGTAGGGCGTACCGGAGGCCTCGGCGATCTCGCGCACCACCTTCCATGTATTCTTGTAGGTGATAGGAACGAAGCGGTCGTCGTCGTTGAATTCCTTGCGCATCGACGGCGGGAAGTCGAAGG
>JBKPOZ010000224.1:0-12117 GCA_046733355.1 Pseudomonadota bacterium
TTCCGAAGAGACTGCGAGGGCGGCTAACGCATGCTAACGGCTAGGCAGTCTTATTTTCGTCTGCGCTTGCTCCTGCTGCACCAACAAATCCTCCCACGTGTACACGTTTGAGGACATCGGCACGGGATAGAGCGCTCCGACGCCTACGCGCCACCAGACAAATTCAGCGAACCGGCCATCCGCCAAGGCTCGCAAACCTATTTCGGCATTGTCGCCACAAATGAGCGCGGTGCTGATATGGGCTGGATTTTCGAGCGTAGCTTGCGCCCTGTGTTCGTACAGCCTCGTGGTAGGCAAGCATCCCCAAAATGCGCTGATAAGTCTTCTGGTGCATTCCTCCAGGTTTGATCGGCACGGTATCACCGGCTCCCCATCGAATCCGGGCGCGCAATTTCTCCACACGACGGGCCGAGCGGTCCCACCGATGGCCCATGGTGGATTGATAGGTGATGCCAGCACATTTGCGGCACCTGAAAAACCAAATGTGGTGATGGTAATTGTTGTACCAAGCATAGAGGACGCTCGCCGGGCGGCGGCATTCACTGCATAAGAACATCAGGTACCGTCCGCCAAAATGTGCTTTCCGCCAGTAACAGACGATGACCTGTCGTACAGGGTCCAATAATTCTCCGGTGACAGATCGGCGGGGAAATTCAAGGATCAGCCGCTGTGCATCCGGGCCACCTGCCAACTCGAAATGGATGGTTCCGAACAGACGACCTCGGGAGCCCAGCTTTAGGTTACCCTCGCGCGCGAGTTCATGAACGTCCAGTCGCGCACATTGCACATCGCGCACCTTACCTTTTGAATTGTGTCCACCAGAACCGTGACCGCCCATTTTGTCCTCTCTTTTTTTTGATTTGACTAAATTTTCAGCCAAGTTGGCCGAGTCTTCGATGCCAGCCTAGCTGAACGGTCGAGTTAAGGTTTGACAGTCCGCGGAAACGTCTTTGCATGCCAAACTGGTCGCGGACGCGAGTTTGACACTCTAAGGCATTCAAAAGTTTACCTGGTGGCACCGCAGCCGGGGTCGCCATCTACAAGCGGGTCCGTTCCGAGACATCCATTACGGTTCAGTCCGGAGAAAACGGGTGCGCCTTTTCTTCCGAAAATTTGAGCGCGGCGTCGAGGTCATTTGTTGATGTGGGCGCGCAGCCAGTCAGCAAGCTGATCTTCGGTGATCGAGCCGCCACCCAGGCCTGTCCAGATCTCCACCCGCATCGCTTCATTGGTTTTCAGGTCGTACCCGTTCAAAACCAGGAACGTTACACTCGCGACATAAGATGTCCTTTTGTTTCCATCTACAAAGGGATGATTTCTCGCCAATGCAAAAGCGTACGCGGCAGCGAGGGCTGCGATATCGGGCGCAGGGTCGCCATAAGCGAGCAGCTGTTGGGGTCGAGCAAGCGCGGAGTGGAGAGCGTTTAAATCCCGAACGCCGGCAACGCCGCCATGCTCAGCAAGCTGTTCGTCGTGGATTGCAAGGACGACCGCCTCGCTCACCCACTCGATCACCTCTTGGCCAGTTCTCGCAGCAGGTTGCGGTCGCGTTTCATTATCCGACGCGCAACCTTCATCTGCCGGTCAAAAGCCGGATCGTACGGCGTGACGCGATAGCCGTCAGGTGACTTTGTCAGAAAAATCGTATCTCCCTCATCGACCTGCAGAGTGGTCAACACTTCCTGAGGGAGTATGCAGCCAATCGAATTTCCGACTTTACGAAGTTTCAGCGCGACCACCGGCGCTCCATCCGCTTGTCATAACGACCGTTATAACTAAGTAAAATCCATGATGGTTGCAAGGGCCTGCAGATGCAGAAGCTGACCTTTGGCGATGAGGCGCGCTATTCGTGTTGCGCGCGCTGTCAGCACCTGTGATGCGAATTATCAGAAGAGGCGCGCGTCAATGCGGAGGCACACCATGCCAGCGCGTCGGGTTGCGCCCGTAGGCCGTCATATCCTGGGCACGCCGGATCTCCTGGGCGGTGCGGGCGCCAATGCCGGCAGATATCGCGCGCTGCAGGCCCGGGTCCGGTTTATACTCGTAAGGCTTGAACAGGGGTCCGGTCACCTGGATCGACGGAACCGGAGTCGTTCCGATATAGGGCAGGCTCGTGGTGCTCGGCTTGCGGATCTCCGCCGCGACTCTGCGATAGGCCGTGAGCGGATTGGTAGTCCGCCAGCCGGAAAGCCGCCCACTGTCCGCCGAGCGCCTGCACGGCCTCGCGCCAAGATGCGTTCGACGGCACAAGGGTTTGCATGGCCGTCATCGACACGGCGCCGGTCGCCGCAGCAATAATCACAAAGAGAACGAAGCGCATGGCGAAACCCGAACTGTTTTAAGCGCGGGCGAGGCTAAGTGCTGCGGCTCAATGATCTGTCGCCACGATCGTTAAAAACAGAGTCGTTTCATGCGCCGGCTGCGCTTGGGCTGCGCCTGCGCCGGTGCGTTTAACCAACCTGGACAATCTTCCCTGAAATTTTGAGATTTCGTTTAGACTTGCGGCGCTAGCGTTATCGCGCGGGGGATCTGAGGGGGCCCCGCAAAGGGACCGGCGCACCGGTCGCTGCACTACCCGAAGACCTGTAGTCCGGTGCGCCGGTTTTCTCCAACAGCCAGAACAGTCCCGCCTTGCGCCGCGCGAAACGACGGGCGTTGTTGCGGACGTCACGGAAAATTAACTTCATCAGGGCAGCGTCCGCGCGGTTACCACCCGGCGACCATACGGAGGGGCTCATGCCTGTTGAAATGCTCACCTATGCGCAATTCGGTGAACGGCTCAGCTGCTCGCCGGAAGCCGCGCGCGCCCTGGTCAAGCGGCTGCGCTTGCCGCGGCAGAAGGCAAACGACGGCAAGGTGCTGGTCTCCGTCGACCTCGCCGAGATCAATCACAAGCCGATGCCCGCCCGGTCATCGGCCGGTCACCACGCGGTCACCGCCCCGCTCAATGCACGCATCGAGTTTTTGGAAAAAGAGCTCGCCAGGCTCGAAGCATTGGCCGCCGGTCACCGCGCCGACTTCGAGCGTGAGCGCGACCGCTTCGACGGCCTGATGGCAGAGCTGTTGCGCTCGACCATGGATGCGCAGACGGCCAAGGAAACAACCGCTCGCCTCGAAGGTGAGATTGCCGCCCTGCGGTGCCGCTCATGGTGGCGCCGGATACTTGGCCGAGAGAAACGAGTGCTCGACCTGCGCCCGGCGATTGCCGCCTAGAGCGGGATAGCTTTTCTTGAATCGCCATCCGGCTCTAGGTTTTTGGTGGAGCATGATCTTTTCCGAAAACCGGTTCCCACTTTTCGGGATCATGCTCCAGCTTCGCTAGGGCATTCCACTCAAAGCCTGCCAGATTGCCGCAAGCGCGAGCCAGTGCGTCACGGCTGCCGATATCAGACAGGCTGCCAATGCTCTTGTCACGTCTGCCCCCTCATCAATGGCCCCGAACCACAGGCAGCCGCCATCCCAAGCGCACGACCAGCGCGGCGCGCGATACAGATCGGATTCGGCGGGTTCACGCTCTCTCAGAACAGTCGCAACAGACGCGACGAGACCAAGCGCGCCATCTATGTGGAGGGATTCGCAGGCGAGCGCAAATATATTTTTTCGCCACCTGAAGGATGCAGCTTTCCACTCTCGAACTGTAGCTTTGCCGCCACGCTGGTTCGCACGAGCGAATCGAACGCGCGCCGCCTGACGGCAAATGCGCGCGCTATCTGATCGCCTGGAACACGGCCTGCCGCAGGTCGGCGTCGGCCTTTTTGGCCGGCTGCTCCGCGCCGACTGACATGGTGGTGAACAGGTAGAGCCCGCCCTTGGGGCGCGGCACGGCCAGATAGTAGGCGGTGAACATTCCATCCGCGGCCTGGCATGCGGTAAACACCCTGAGCGCGGATTGGCTGTCGCCGTCCGGCAAGGAGCCGGAGAAGAACGTGCCCTTGCAGTTTTTTGCATCATCGCCGATCAGAGCACCCGGGATTTCCGGATTGCTGACCTGAACCGTCGGCACCACCTTCACCGTTCCCAACACCTTTCCTGCCGTCCACACCGCATCAGCTTTGAATTTGCTGGCTTCCTCAAGCGTGCCGAAGCGGTGGCTGTCGATGCGGGCGGCGGAAAGCACATTGGCAATCACGATGGCCGCTTCTGCCTGGAAGGGTTGTCGATCCGCGGTTTGATTTTGCGTCGGCTGCGCCGGTGCAAACGGATTGGCGACCGTGGGCCGCAGCTCGTGGCGCACGCATTCCAGGAGGGCGGGCAGCAACGCCGAGGTATTATCGAGATTGAATGAGAAGGTTTGATTTGCCGCGGTGACCTGCAGAACGTTGCCCATCCTGAATTGATTGAACAACTGCGTACTGTCCGCGAGCGGCACCTCAACATGGTTCGTGCCAATCGCCTTGCCTTTTGTAACGATCCGGCTCCCCCCGTCTATGCTCAGGGCGAGATCGTAGCTGGCGCCCTTCTCGAGTTTCCAGTCGGGATTTGCGAAGCCGACGCTCCAATTGTACTTCCGGTCGATGGCAAAGACGACGAAGGTGCCGCTCTTGTACGCAGTGGGAAAAATTCCTGGTGCCTTCAAAACTGTAAGCGGCGGCCTGCCAGCTGCCTACGTCGAATTTACGCAATGTATCTGCAGACGCTTGCGACAGGAGGCCGCCTGCTGCGAGGAGCAGCGCAGCAAACCATCGATAATGCATTTCAACCTCCCTACGGGCTTCGTCTAATCCGCCCCGCCAGGGTCAGGCCCTTGTGCTGCCGGCATTGAGCTTCGTACAAGGCCCAGACATTTGCAATCGAGCGTTCCGCCACTCTGTTTGCTTGTGGACATAGGCACAGTCATGCCGAATGCATCTCATGCGGCTCTAGGAAGAACGCGTGGCGCGCGCAATGAGAAAAAGCACCGTCCCTGATCCGACGCAGGCGGGGATCGCACCCCATAGCCATGGGTCGGCAGCCGTAACGCCATAGAGAACGAGGGCTGCCATTCCAGTCGCAGCAGCAACGGCGAGGACAGCGCCGGCCCAGGACGCGCTCACCCCTGGAGAAGGACTGAGCAGCGCCGGCAAAAGCAAGGGCGCAAGCGCAAGCTGCGCGCAACAACAGGCAATCACCAGGACGAGAAAACTGCCGCTCGTGAAGCTGATGCCGAGAAGTTCGGCGGCCGCATAGACGAGCACGATCGCGAGAACGCATAAGCCGGCGGCAAGGAAAACGGCGCGCCGCGTTTGCGTGCCATCCTCCGGCCAAAGCGCCGGCAACACGTCATAGCGCAAGACCCACAGCATCGCGGAAAGCATCGAGCTCATGGCGGCGAGGGCCATGGCGAACATGCCGACCAGCAAAAACGAAAGCACGAAATCGGCCGGCCCACCCTGCTCGGTGACGAGCCATGCGAGGAAGGCGGCTAATGCATCGCGACCGGCTGATGTTTCCGTCACCAGGACAGCAAGCGTGCCGAACATTGCCATCACCAGCCACACCAGGGGGACTTCCACGGCAACCGAATGCAAGACCCGCTCGAGCGTGGCGGAACGCAGCGCGGGGTCGGATTGCGTGTCCTTCGCTGCCGCAGCGAGCGTTTGCCAGCCTCGCGCATCCACAAGCGGGTAGAGGAGCGCGAGAAGCGCGAGGCTCCCGAGCGTCATTCCCGAGGTCGAGGTGCCCATCCCCAGGGCAGCGAAACTGTCCCGCGCCATGGCAGACCATCCGACAGAGAAGACCTCCATTGCGGTGAGAACGACGAGGAAGACCAGGATCGCGGAGATGAACGGGTTGAGAACCTTCTCGAGCCTGCTGAGCAGGCGCGAGCCCCGCAAGGCTCGCTCGGGGCCGTCGGGTCTATCGGAGCTCGAGATGCGTGCGGTCTCGACGTATTTGGAGCGGCGGTAAAACATGATCAATGCGGCGGCGCCAGCGACGAACATGATGGCCACCTTCGCCTGCGGCGGCGTCGGGCTTGCATCGGACACAATGAAATACAGCAGAAGAGCGATTGCTCCGAACAGGCCGAAATAGACGATCCCCAGTTGCAGCTGAACGGAATGCATGACACCGGAGTTGCCGGACGGTGTCGCATACAGGAAAGCGAGCAGCAGCATCCCGCCAACCAGCAGATAAACGCCGGTCGTGCTCCCCGCAAAGAGCGGTCTCACGAGGACTGCGCCTGCGAACGCCTCGGCGGCGATGAGGCCGGTGAGGGCAGCAATGGTGAGACTCGCTGCGAGCACGCGAACGCGGGCATCATTACCGTGCCGCTGCGCGAGAAAGGCGTGGATGCTCGCCGAGCCTTCGCCGGGCAATACTCCATCGAGAAAATCGAGGAGCGGCGCGCGCAGGAGAGAGATCAAATAGATGCCGAGCCCCACGCACACCGCGAGGATGGCGGCTGGCAGAAAGTCGCCGCTCGCGCCCCAGGCAAAGAATGGCGCGAAGGTCGCAAGGCGAAGGAAATAGATGAGGAATGAGTTGCGCATCACATCGGGCGGAGTGGGTTGCGATGCGATGAAATAGTCCTGCGGTCGCACGCGCTTTGCACGGCGCATCAGCCAGACCGGCACAAGACAGATGCCGAGCGAGACCAGCAGCGGAATGAACAATGACGTCGGCAAAATCTTGTACCTCTCGAGGAGGATTTAAGCGGCTGGGTGTGGCGGCGAGGCCACAGTCTTGCCCCCGGGGTTGGGCCATAATGGCACATGGCCGCAGCGCGATTCAGGGACGCTGCGCAAGCAAGAACCGGCGGGGGACACTAACATGGGAACGGCTCATCGAAGCATTTTCAAAGCACGCGCGCTATTTGCCGCGCTTGCACTCACGCTTGCGCTCTTCGCAAGCAGCTCGGCCAAAGCAGAGACCCGCGTGTATCTGTTGCGCGGCTGGTTCGGCGTCTTCTCGACGGGTCTGGACGGTCTCGCCGCCGATCTCAGAAGCAAAGGCATCAAGGCGGAGACCGTCGGACACCTGGCATGGCGGGCGACGGTTGCGAACATCATCAAGGCGCGGAATGCGGGCACGCTCGGCGCGCTGGTCCTGGTCGGTCATTCCCAGGGCGCGAACAACGTCATCGAAATGGCGCGGCTCCTGGAAAAGGAAAAAATTCAGGTCGATCTCGTCGTCACGATCGCGCCGCTTTTGCAGGACCCGATACCGTCCAATGTGGTGCGCGCGATCAATTACTACAATTCGCCCGGCTGGGGCGCGCCGGTCTTCGCCGACGCCGGGTACCACGGCAAGCTGTCGAACATCAATCTCGGCGGCGATCTCGGCCTGGCTCACATGGCAATCGACAAGAGCCCGCAGGTGCAGGCCGAAATCACGCGCGCCATTCTTGCCGTCTCACGCTAACCGGCGAGCCTTTTCGACGGCGCGGGTCGCGTTGTGAGCAGGCCCTTTACCGCTTTCCTGCTGGCGGTCTCGATTGCTAGCCTTCTTGTGGGCGCAAGCTTTGCCGCGGGAGCCGAGCCGCTGCGCATTGTGGCGATCGGGGCGAGCAACACGCATGGCTGGTACGTGGGCAATGCGGGAGCCTATCCGGCGCAGCTGCAGGCTTTGCTCAAGGCAAAGAACGTCGATGCCGTCGTCACCAATGCGGGCGTGCCGTTCGACACCACGGCGTTGATGCTCCGCCGCATCGATCGCGATGTGCCGAACGGCACCGACATTGCCATCCTGCAGCCGGGCGGCAATGACCGGCGCTTCTTCGTCAGCCGGGAACAGCGCGCCGCCAACATTGCAGAAATGCAGCGGCACCTGCGCGCGCGCGGCATCGAAGTGATCGTGTACGACGAGGAAATCCCGCTGCGCTATTACACGCTCGATTTCATTCATCTTACGCGCGCCGGACATGCCATGATCGCGAGCTGGCTACTGCCGCGGATCATGGCCATCGTCGAGCGCCGGAACGGCGCCGGCTCCACGCACGGCAGGCTCAGCCGCCGCTGACTCACCCGGGAATCATGTTCACCAGGATGGCCAGCGTCTCTCGGGCTATCGTGAGCATGTTATCAAATACGGGATTGGGAACCTCGGTGCCGCCGAGTTGCTCGAAAAGGGCGTGCGGGTCAGCACTCAAGTGCGCGGCTCCGCGAGGCATCGCCCACAGCAGCACCAGCCCCGTCGCGGCATAGGCCAAATGCCATCGTAGTTTCCTGAAGGGCTGCATTCCCGCGCCTGCTTCCGACGTTTGCAAAGACGATCGTTTTAACTAGCATGATTCCCGCGCGTAATGCGCGTCCTCGTGACGAAGAGGTGGGGGGGGTTCTCCAATGCGCGCGAAGAAGCTCATCGTCCTGTCGTGCGGCCATACCACCCTCGATCTCGAGCTGATCCTGACCGGCCACCCGGACCCTTCAGTCATGCGCCATCTCGTGCCCTGCACGCACCGGCCGGATGCGGAAGGCAAGGTGTCGCATCCGATCTATGCGTATGTGATCGAGCACGAACAGGCTCGCATTCTTGTAGATACCGGGATGAGCGATTCTTTTCGCAAAGACTGGAAGAACAATTTCTACAAGGAAGCCATGGTCTACGATCCGGGGCCGGACGGCTTGTTCACGCAGCGCCTCGATCAGATGGGGCTGCGCGCATCCGATTTTACCGACCTTATCGTCACGCACTTGCATACCGATCACGCCGGCAATGTGCCCATGTTTGCCACGGCCAATACGCGCATCATCCTGCACGAGGACGAGTTGCGCGGCTGCGTGACGGAGAAAGGAGGTCTGTTGCGCGACGACCTCCTGACCCTGTGGGGAGTGACCAGCCCGCAGGGTTTCACGCGCAAGGATTTCGCGTGTCTGCTGCCGAACCGCGCGACCACCGTTTTCGGCGATCAGGAGATCTATCGCGGGGTGTGGACCGTCTCGTTACCCGGCCACACGTGGGGCACCATGGGAGTGGCGGTGAACCTGCCGCATTCGGGATGGATCCTGATCGCCTCGGATCACATTTACCTGTCGGCCAGCTATGGCGATCCGTTCATGGGCAACCTGCTCAATCAGGACCCGCGACGCTGGGCGCAATCCGCGCTCAAGGTCCGCCGCCTCGTCGAGAAATACCGGATGCGGGTGCTGCCCGGCCACGACAGCAAGATCATCGTGCCCGCACCGGGGACCGAGAAAGGCTTCACCCTGGAAGACGTCGCTTCGCTCTACGATTGACACTCTGTTGTCATGGCCGGGCTTGTCCCGGCCATCCACGTCTTTGTTACGGCAACAGAAAAGGCGTGGATGCCCGGCACAAGGCCGGGCATGACGACCCTCACGAGCTGGGCTTTGCGGCCAGCAGAGCCTTGTATGCGTCCACGAGACCTGCGCCGACGTCGCTTGGCTTTCCCTTCAGGCGCGTTGCGGTGTCTCTCAGGATTTTGCGCACCTCGGCCGGGGTAAGCGACGGATTGCGTTCCAACATGAGCGCTGCCACGCCGCTGACTTCCGCTGCCGCGACGGAGGTCCCGGTGGTGAACTGGTAGGCCGACTCCGGGGCAGGAGCGAGCACGTCCACGCCCGGCGCGGACACGGTGATGTAATTTCCGCGATTGGCTCCAGAGAAGAGCGCGTCGTCTGCATTGATCGCGGTCACGGCAATGACGCCCGCGTCGGCTGCAGGATAAAGCGGCGGCGATTTCGGACCTGCGTTCCCCGCCGCGGCGACGAGCACAATGCCGCGCGCGTTCGCCTTCTGCAGGGCATCGCGAAGCCGCGGATCGGCAGGCCCTGCAAAGCTCATGTTGATGACCCGCGCGCCCTGCGCAGCGGCCCAATCGAGGCCCTTGAGAATGTTGAATGTGGTGCCTTCGGCACTGGCCGCCTTGGTGCTGAACGCGCTCACGGCGAGCAGTGCTGCACCCGGCGCGACGCCCAGCATGTTCTGGTGCGCGGCGATAGCTCCCGCCATGCCAGTGCCATGCAGATGCGGCTTCTCTTCCTCTGCATAAGCGCGGAAAGTCGCGGCAACCCTGCCCGCGAGGTCGGGATGCGCGGCATCCACCTGGGAATCGATAACCGCGATGCGGATACCCTTGCCGGTAGCGAGCCGGTGCGCCTCGCCGAGATGCAGCTTCTGCGGCGCATATTGCTCGTTGTTCGCCGGCGTCTGCCCGCCCTGCGCCAGAGCATAGAGGTAATTCGGCTGCGCGCCCGTAAATTCCGGATGAATTTTAACATTGTCGATCATGGCGGGCACCAGCGTGGTGTCATTGATCGTCCAGATATGCGTTGTGCGCCCGGTCAATGCAGACCTGAAGCGTTCGCCGCCTGTCATGTTGTGCTGCTGCGCAATCGCATCCAGCACGTCATCGGAAGCTGTGGACTCAATGAGAATTTTGTTTTTCTCATAACGAGTCTCGCCGGGGGGCGGCTTGTCAAATCCGGCCCGGCGCAGCGTGGCGCCGTTACCGCCCGCACCACCCGCTCCTCCGGCAGCACCCGCACCAGTACCTCCTGCGCCTCCTGCCCCTCCGCCGCCTCCGCCCCCACCACCCGCGCCCAGGTTTGGCGCCTGCGTGACCGAGAGATCGCGTGCGGGAAAATTGCGCGCCGGAAGGGTCGGAGAGCCGGCACCTTGCGGACTGAGCTGGATCGTGATCGCCAGGCCAAGGCCGGCACCGAGTACGCCGCCAAGCGCGCTGTACAACGCCGTGTTGTTTCTCTGCGATGGCGTGACCAGTGGCGGCACGACCACCGTAGCCGTGGGAGTCAGAGTCGGGGTCTGTGCAGGCGGCAGGCAATTAAAAGTGCACTGTGCACGTGCCGCACTGGCGCCAGTTGCCGCGATAAGTGCAGTGGCAACGGCCGCTCTTATAATTCCGCTCCCGGAGACCACCCGATTACTCCCCCGATCCCGGTTTCCGCATTACGTTCGCCGATTCGTGCCTTCAATCGAGCGGGGAAATTTTGTTGATTGAGCCGCATGCCCGCCGCAGAGTGGTATAGCAGACCTTTATTCTCGCGAGTGTTGCGGCAGTGACACGCAAACCTGAGATCATCGCTGTATGGCTGCTGGTAACTGCCGGGTTCGCGCTGCGAGTTCGGCGGTAATTTTGCTCAGCAACGCCTGGAGCGCGCGCGCTTCTGATTGTCCAGCAGCCGGGTTAGTACCGATTCCATCCGCGTCAGCACGGCGTCGACGATGGCCTCGCCCAGCTCAACAGAAGCAGCGCTCGCATTGCCGATGATGCCGTTTTGAGCAAGCTCGGGATCATCGCTTCTCCATGGAAAGCTTACGCCGCGGTCGAAGATCACGTCACGAATCGCATTGTCGTCCGTCGAGCGCGCGCCCTCCTCAAGACGCTCCAGGTGCACCAGGTGCGGCGCCAGAACCCGCATCACTGATGTTTCGGCGAGGCCCCCATGAACGTCGTTTTCGGGAAGCCTGGTGTGGCTGCTCGCAAGATCAAAGGGGTGAACAACACAGGCGTTGATTGCGAACTCGAACTGCAGCTCGTGCAGCAAATTTTCCAGCACGCCTCGATTGCCCCCGTGCCCATTGATGATCAGCAGATTGCGCGCGGGCAGAGCGCGCACGATCTCGCGCGCCATTTGCTTGAGGAGACCGACGAAGACCTCAATGCTCAGGGCGAGGGTGCCGGCCGCCCAATCGTGCTCGCGCGAAAGGCCGAGCGTTACGGTCGGAAGCAGCCATAAGTCGAATGCGTCGCCCCAGCGCGCAATAATCCGCTGCGAGAGCCCTTCGGCCACCACCGCATCGGTATTGAGAGGAAGGTGCGGTCCGTGCTGCTCGATCGCGCCCAGGGGCAGGCACAAAATCGAGGTGTCCTTCAGCCGGCGATCAACGTCCGGAAATGGCAGCTCTCCGAGACAGCGGCTTGCCGGTCGCACGTCAGCGCCCCCGGGCAATAATCACATCAGCGGCTTCGGCCAATCATACAGAAATCAGCTCTCTTGCGGCTGTGCCGGATTGGCGGCGACGGCGCGCAGCACGTGTTCGAGGTGATGGCCGGCGCGCGTGGCCTTGGCCGTGAGGTATCGCCGATTATCCGCACTCACCGGTCCCTGCAGAGGAACGCGTCCGGAAATGTCGATTCCAGCACGCGCCAGGCCGTCGAGTTTCGCAGGGTTATTGGTGAGGAGCCTTACCCGTGTGCAACCGAGCGTCTGCAAC
>JBKPOZ010000225.1:0-5014 GCA_046733355.1 Pseudomonadota bacterium
TTGTGAATCGAGTGCCTGTTAGGCTTTTCCTACATGAGATAATATTGTGCGACGGATGGCAAGAGGAGGCGGACTATGATTGACGAGAGTTTCAATGAGAAATTGATAGGTGAGATGTTCATTGCCTACGTGAGTAACAACAGCGTCCAACCTTCTGAAATCGGTGATGTCGTGCGCGCTATCAGTCGCGCACTGTATAAGGACTATTTTGAAGAACTCGCGGCAAGGGGGGACCCTGCTGTACCAATCGAGGAGTCCATCACGCCTGATTATGTCACGTGCCTGGAGGACGGGTTGCAGTTCAAGTCGCTGAAGAGACACATCGGCATGCATGGAATGAGCCCTGATGAGTATCGAACCAAATGGGGTCTCCCCGACAGCTACCCAATGGTAGCCCCGAAATATGCCAAGGCGAGATCGAGGTTGGCAAAGAAAATTGGTCTTGGACGTAAGCGGTCGGCTGTCTGAACGCCCAACCTCTTGATCGGGCTAACTCACGGGGTGAGGGTATTCGGCGCGAACCCACCGAAGCAGGAAGCCGATCACCGGGACGGCGCCGCACCTGTCCCTATCACAGCCATCAGTGCGCGAGCGACGCGGCGCAGGTGAGGAAATGTTGATCTCTTCTGGCGCAGTTCCGGCATGATGCTGTCGACCATGCGCCTAGTTGCTGCCTATAAAGGCTCGTAAACTTCGAGCCATCCCTCCTCGGATCCTCAATTCAAGCCGAGAGACAAAGGCCGCCATGGCGTATCTGTGGCGGCCTTTTATGGCGTCCTGCTGAAAAGAGGGCGGCGCTGGGGAAACGCTCGCCCCTTCTCCAGAGATGGTCCAATCGCATTATTGAGAGACCAAAGCCAGCGAATCATCGGACGATGATCCAAGCTCGTCAACCGAAACGGGCCGACGTGAGCGCGTTTCCTAGTAGCTGCGATGTATAGGCAACACCGTCTCTTATTGCTCAGCATCCTTCTTTCGCATAAGCCCCTGGCGCTCTCCCGGACGACTTAGAGTGCTGTGCTCTGTCGATGGCCGCCTTGCGCGGTAGCGGTCCATCAACCGCGCAGTAGTAGCCCTTCTTAAGATGTGGGAATTCCAAGCTCAGCGTGTCGATAACACGGCCATGGGCATGCCGCTCAGTCCAGCGCAGGGCCTCGTCAGGTCCTTGGGAGCAAAAGAAGATGGCGTACCAGCATGACCCCTGATCGAGGCGATCAGACTTTGACGTAGCTCGCGCTGCTGGGATCTGCTCCGGAGCAATGGCGCCAGTCGCGCCATCGCCCGCCAATGCGCTGGTGCCGAACCCGAGAACCAACAGCACGCTCATGCCAAGCGAACACACGTATGCCACTACGGTGCCGTCGGGCAGTCCTCTAGACCCCATCTTCAGTCGAGTCCTTTGCTCGCCTATTTGTTATGGCCGCAAAATGCTGCGGGCCACGAAGTGGTTGCACTGCACGTCCGGTTGAAAACGGCCAGGGTAGCCCTCTTGTGGATACGCTGTGCGAAGAAGACCGAGCGGCGTGTCGCGCCGCTCCCCTAACAGCTACCAAGGATGCAATGCCGTTGCGGCGGGCGATGCTGAATCCCTGCGGTGCGTCGCCTCGACTCCGACGATGGTGCCCTGATGGTCGGCAGTTCGGCGGCAGGGTCAGACTGTCGCGCTCTCCAGCGTCAGTCGGCGCGTCAGCGATGGAGCCGCACCATCCTGAACCACCTGGGCCGCTGTTGGTGTGTTCACACTCTGGAACGGAGAGCCACTGCTGCCGAGATCGGCGTACCGCGTCGTCCCTATATAGATCGCGAACGCCGGGAGACATTCAACGACTATGGCCCCCTCCGGCCACTCGGCCAGCACCGCCCTGAATAAGGTCGAGATCCTGATGCGCGAGATCCGGTATCGTGCGACCATGCATCACGTCTTCATCGACCGCCAGGACTGCACTCCACGTGGACAGTCTCAGGGCTTGGCGTTTTTTACTTTAGCGCCCCGTTCGTCGCACCAAGCATGCGACTCCCTTTTGTTGCAAGTCAGCGCATTTTCTGTCTGCCTCGACCCGGCTTGCGACGCCAAGATAGGCACGCTGCCGAAGTGCGCTCCCCATGCTGTAATTCCGCGACGCAATGATCATAGGCGGTGAAATGCCAATTATGCCAGGTAGTCGCTCCTGAAGGGCTAGAAACATGTTCACCACCCGGTCGCGCGAGGAACTCTCGAATAATTGGACACCCCAAGGAAAGACCGCGCTCGCATCCGGGAGAGCCGCTTCAATAGGCGTCTCCGGCTCCCGCGCTTCAATCGGTATCGCCCAAAGGCCGACCAGGATCCCGAATACATAGAACACGCCCACGCCGACCGAAACGGCGCATAGCAAAATCACGCTCTTCAAAAAGCGCATGAGCCTCTCTCAACAGGCGAACGGAGCATCTTGCCAGGAGAACGGTTTCACTGTTCTTACAACCCCCTCCGGGATCTCCGGTTCTACCGACGGCCGAGAACGCCCATCCTTTTCATCGGGCCAACTCACGCGGTGAGGGTATTCGGCGCGAACCCACCGAAGCAGGAAGCCTGTGTGGCGCCGACTGCGCCGCACCTGTCCCTGTCGCAGCCATCGTTGCGCGAAGGATGCGACGCAGCGATGTTGATCCGTTGCTGGCGGCCAATGCCTTGCGACGCCAAAGGGGCGGCGCTGAACCACCGCCCCATCCAGCGAGTCGTCCAATGCGCTTTTCCTACCAGCTTGGATGGCTGAGTTTTTCAGCGAGTTAGGGACCGGCGCCCATTCCCTTTCAGGCTCTGCATCTGTTGTCCGATGGCTTCGCCTTGATCCCGTGCCAAATTCTGAGTAGCGGCTGTCAGTGTTCCCAGTATTTTGCGTCCAGCCTCGTAACAGTCTGACACCATCGTGCTGGCGAAATCCGCTTGGGCCTTGGCGATGTCGGCCGGATTACGGCACTCGGCAAGGCGAACCGGTAACTCCGCGGCCTTGCGCATGCACTCCGACATTAGGTCAGTGGAGTGACGCTGCACATCCATCATGCGGTCGAACCAATTCTCATAAGCACCCTCAAAGCTGTCGCCTGCCTTGCCAGTCTGCTCGCTGATAGTGTGCATCCAGTCCTCGATCTGGTGCTCGGCGGCATGGCGGTCAATGGCATAGCGCTCCTGCAGCTTTGCCACGAGTGCGTTGCGTTGGCCTCTGATCTGGTTCAGATCGTCGCTCGTCAGCTTGCTCCATTGATGGTTCAGCTTGCCTTGAAAATCCTTCCAGTTACGTTCCACGCGTTCCCAGTTCATCTTGGCCTCCATTTTTGTCGCGCTGGTCTTTGGTTGGGATGACCGCCCAACGGCTACGCGGTAGCCCCGTTCCAATCGGTCCGTGCGATCAGCATCGAAAATGAATGTGTCGGGACGTCTTTCGTGGGAGCAGAGAAGCACGAACCCACGAGGGCCCGCTTTGAACCCCTCACGCCCCGTCCTTTGAAAACTCCCCGATGCTCTTAAGTCCTATGGCCTTGAGCACCTCCGGCTCGCGCTCGTCTGCGGCCGCAGCCCTGAGGATTGCTTGAACCAATCGAATTCGGAACTTTGCTCGCGCCCTCTGATCAGAGGGCACGCTAGCCTCGCCCTCTTTAAGACACTCGTTGAAGGCGCCATAAACGAGCTTGAGTGTCTCGGGCGCAAGAAGACTGCTTCGTGCCACGACGTTCTCCCCCTCGACAGTGGGCGAGTGGGTCTGATTTCTGGGCAGTCGAGCCGCTTGTGGCAGTTCCGGAGATTGAACCCAATCGGCGGCTGGGTCCACTTCCTTCGACTAGGGAAAGCAGACTTCCGAAATCTGAAGGGAAGGGTGCTCACGGCTTTGCTACCCTGTTTAGATTACCACGACCGATTCGGTGGACAGAACCACAGGAAAGAGGAGCACACCTATGGCAGACCGGGAATTGATCGCAGCGATTATCCTTGCTGGGCTACTCGCTCGGAACGGCAGCGCGTCAGCCGATGATCTCGCACCTTCTGCAATCGAAGCTGCTGACAAGCTTCGAGCCGCGCTAGAAGGTAGCCCCAAACTAACCGGCCCGGTCGGCTTCACATCGCAGAACGACGACGAGCCACCACCGGGGACACCCTGAGAAAAAACGAAAGCGGGCCATCGCGCCGGTCGGCTTCGATTCGACCACTGTCAATCACATTCTTCCGAGAACGAGCCGGCATGAGCCGGCCTGTGAACAACGTGGACAAAGCTCCTCCACCGGCGCCAATCGCGACCGGAGCGATCGCTGTCATGGTCGGCGCGTCATAAGCCAACTGACAGATGCAGCAGCGTCGCAGTGATGCTGCGATAGACCAACGAGGATGGAAAATATGATTGCCGAAATATCCGCCGCGTTCACATCCATTCGAGCAATTCAAGACATTGCCAAGGGGCTGATCGCGGTGCGCGATGGCGCAAAGATTGAAGCCGCTGTGTCGGAGATCAACACTCGGCTCCTGGATGCGCAGGGTTCGCTATTCGCAGCGAATGAGAAACAGCAAGTGCTGCATGATCAGAACCGAGCGCTGCGCGACGAGATCGACAGGCTTCGATCTTGGGAGCAGGAGAAAAGTCGGTATGAACTCCACGCCATTAAAGATGGCACTCTCGTCTACAGCTTGAAAGCTGATCAAGATGAGCCGCCTCATAGTCTATGTCCGAATTGCTTCGCCCAAGCCCGCAAGTCGATTCTGCAACTCGACAAGCTGCACCATCATCTGGCTCAGCGGCTGGTCTGCTACGATTGCGACTTCAACGTCTATGTGAACGGCTTCCGAGTAAAGGACCACCCGCCACATAAGACCGGGCGCAAATAAAAGGACACATTGCGCGGCATTGTTGTGGTCACGCACCTACAGGTCGCTGTCGCGATCTGTGGGTGCCGCCGTCCAGGAAGCCAGGTGCGCTTCAACAGTTTGCGAGAATTGCATTCGGAACAAAGGAGACTACTTGTTCGCCTGTGGGGTGCCGCCGGCACC